>CAZDRS010000735.1:0-1001 GCA_964507585.1 uncultured Dechloromonas sp. | reverse complement strand
TGATCTCGGGGTAGAAATGGTCTTCCCAGATCACCGGGCCATCCTTGGTCTCGATACATTCGCAGGCGACGCCCGGGCCCATCACTTCGGTCAGGCCGTAGATGTCGATGGCGTCGATACCCAGCTTGCGCTCGATCTCGTGGCGCATGCCCTCGCCCCACGGCTCGGCACCGAAGATGCCGACCTTCAGCGAAATCTCCTCCGGCTTGATGCCCAGGCGCTCGAATTCCTCGGCGATGACCAGCGAGTAGGATGGCGTGACCATGATGATTTCCGGCTTGAAATCCATGATCTGCTGAACCTGCTTCTCGGTCTGGCCACCGGACATCGGCACGGCGCAGGCGCCGAGGCGCTCGACGCCATAGTGGGCGCCCAGGCCGCCGGTGAACATGCCGTAGCCGTAGGCGACATGCACCATGTCACCGGCCCGGCCGCCGGCGGCACGGATGGAACGGGCGACGACGTTGGCCCAATTGTCGATGTCCTTCTGGGTATAGCCGACGACGACCGACTTGCCGGTGGTGCCGGAGGAGGCGTGCAGACGGGCCAGTTTGTTGCGCGGCACGGCAAACAGGCCGAACGGGTAGTGGTCGCGCAGATCCGACTTGGTCATAAAGGGGAACTTGCCGAGGTCGGCCAGGCACTTCAGGTCATCCGGATGCACGCCCTTGGCCTCGCACTTCTTGCGGTACGGCTCGACGTTGTCGTAGGTATGGCGCACCGACCACTTCAGGCGCTCGAGTTGCAGGGCCGAGATTTCATCGCGGCTGGCGGTCTCGATGGGATCGAGTTCGCCGGGCATGGGCATTTTTGATGTCATGTTTGTCTCCTTTTTAGTTGTTAGCCGTTAGTTATTAGTCATTAGCTGCTAGTCGTTAGCGGGGTTTGCTAACAACTAACTACTAGCGACTAAAAACTACCAATCACTTCGCCGTTGATGCGATAACTCTTGCCCCGGAACAGGGCGATGGTCTTGCCGTGGTTGTTGCGTACCGTGATGT
>CAZDRS010000734.1:0-1003 GCA_964507585.1 uncultured Dechloromonas sp. | reverse complement strand
AAACAAGTGTTCTCGATTTATTCCTCGGCTCAGGCTCAACTTTAATAGCTGCCGAGACCACAAAAAGAATTTGCTACGGTATGGAGTTAGATCAGCATTATTGCGATGTGATTTTAAGACGGTATAAAAAGACTTACCCCGAGGCGCAGATCAAATGTTTAACCCGCCCGGACTTCCCGTTTGAGGAGTTATTCGATGCCGTCGAATAATCACCAGCCCGCATATCAGAAAGTAGCCGCCGCCATAAAGAAGGGCGGGCTTACCCCATACCAGGTGATAATGCCAAACATGGAAGTAAGCTCATCCGAACTGGCCAACCTGCTCGGGGTAAACAATACCACCATTTACCTTTATATCCGGGAAGGTATGCCACAGATAACTAAGAATAAATTCAACGCTTATGACTGTCTGCAGTGGTATATCGGCACACTTAAAAACCGGATGTCAGCCGCTCAGGAAAATTATGAGTATGAACAGGAGAAAGCCCGCAAAACCAAATTAGAAGCCGACATGAAACAGATCGAGCTTGATATAATTCAGGGCCGCGCTGTTACCGTTGAGGATGTTGTTTCCCGTGTAAGCCATGTTTTGGTAAAGATCAAAAATATTGTGTTAAACATTCCGGGGAAGGTATCACCGAAACTTGTTGGTAAAAACCTGAAAGAGATAAAGCTCATCTTGCAAGATGAACAGCGCGAAGCCCTGAATGAGATTCTGAATTTTGAGTTCTATGAGGAACCTAAAACGAAACCCAAGCCCCGCGCGAAAAAGAAACCAACCACAAAGAAGAAGGTAAAGAATGAGAAAGCGTCGACTGATAAAAAGTAAGTTTTACAAGTACACACCCGAGCACGCATTAAGGGATATGGAAAAGGTTATCGAGAAGATGCCATACTACACACCGCCTAAGATCATTGATTTTATGATCGAAATGGTAAATAAAAAAAGATAGTTCAAAAGGAGTAACGAATGACCACTGAACAATATTTCACCCACACGGTAA
>CAZDRS010000733.1:0-1007 GCA_964507585.1 uncultured Dechloromonas sp. | reverse complement strand
ACCTTGCCACCTCCCCTACTCCGCGCTCCTCCAATCAATAGGCTATTGATACTGTAGCGCCAACCGTTACCGTCAACCAAGCTGCTGGTCAAGCTGATCCGACCAATCAGAATAGTGCGACATTTCGCGTGGCGTTTTCTGAGCCAATCAATGAAAGCAGCTTCACAGCCAGCGATATCGTGCTGAGTGGCACCACCGGCACCGTGACTAGCTTCACAAAAATCGATTCTCGCACGTGGGACGTAACAGTAATCGGCATGACAAACGGCGATACCGTGGCAGCGACGCTACCGGCTGGCAAGGTGACCGATCTTGCGAACAATGCTAACACCGCGAGTACGAGCACCGACAATCAAGTGACGTACGATACAACGCGACCAACCGTTACCGTCAACCAAGCTGCTGGTCAAGCTGATCCGACCAATGTTGATAGCGCGAGTTTCACGATTGTATTTTCGAAATTGGTGAGCGGCTTTACAGCTAGCAGTATCAAGCTAAGCGGCACGACTGGTGTAGTGACGAACTTGATGACAGCCGACAACAAAACCTTTACGGCGACTGTTACTGGTATGACCAGCGGCGATACCGTTAAGGCAGACGTTACGGCCAATGTCGCAACGGATGCAGCCGGTAACCAGAATGTTGCCAGCACGAGCACTGACAACCAAGTGACTTTCGATAACACCCCGCCAAAAGTAACCGTTAATTCGCTGATAACAAACAGTAAAAGCCCGGCACTTTCTGGTACGATCGATGACCCGAGAGCTACCATACAAATCACGGTGGATGGTCATACGTACGCCGCCCAAAATAACGGCAATGGCACGTGGAGTTTGGCGGCAAATACGATAAGTCCGACACTCGCTGACGGTATATACGATGTGAGTGTTGCAGCGACCGATGCAGCCGGTAATGTCGGCAACGATTCCTCGACCGATGAACTAACGATCGATACTGTTGCACCAACTGGCACTGTCGATCAAGTTGATCCAGCGATAGACAATTCA
>CAZDRS010000732.1:0-1007 GCA_964507585.1 uncultured Dechloromonas sp. | reverse complement strand
ATGATGGAAGATATTGTCGCCAGTAGTTATGCTAGCAAAAAAAGATTTTTAACCTATAGTTTTTTGAAGGGCATATTGTATGGGCTAGGTATATTTATTGGTGGTACTATTGTTGTAGCCTTGCTGATATGGATATTAACACAGTTTAACAGTGTGCCAATATTAAGCCCATTTATTGAAAAAATTTTAAATATCATCAATACATCAGGTGCTACTAAGCCGTAACTCGTCGCGACTGATATATAGAACTAACTATAAGTAATATGCCAGCAAAACCTGCTATAGCTTCTGGTATGTGATACAGTTCACTCAAGAACATAGTGGCGGCTAGAACCAAAACAGTATAGTGTGCGCCATGCTCTAGGTAGATATAATCTTTCAGCGTGCCATTTCTAACCATGTAGACTGTCATTGATCTAACCCATATTGCACCGATACCTAAACCAGCAGCTATGAGTATGACCTGATTGGTTATGGCAAATGCTCCTATGACGCCGTCTAAGCTAAAACTAGCGTCCAAAAGCTCCAAATACATAAATGTTAACAAGCCTGCAAAACCAGAAATCTTAGCGCTACCTCGCTTTATATTGTTTTTTTGCTGGATCTTACCAAAATATTCCGACAGGCCGTGTATGAATATAAATGTAACTATACCGACTGCACCTGATGTGATTGTTTCTTTCGAATGCGTGTTTGCTGGCATTTGCGACACGATAAATACAATAGTTGCTGTCAATATTGCTGGCATCCAGTTGCCTGAAAGTTTGTTTAGGCTTTTTTCTAGACTACGTATCCAGTGGATTTTTTTATTGTTATCTAAAAAGAAATGTAACCCGAGCATTGTTAAAAATGCTCCACCAAACCCAGCAATAAGCGGGTAAGCATTATCCAGATATTCCGAATAAGTAGCCGGATTGTTGAGGGCTAGATCTAGAACTTGTTTCCAGCCCAGATTTGATGTGACACTGACAATTATTATTGGAAATACTATCCTCATGCCAAATATA
>CAZDRS010000731.1:0-1008 GCA_964507585.1 uncultured Dechloromonas sp. | reverse complement strand
CCGAACAGCTTGTCGTGCAGGCCGCGCGTCTCGTTGGCGATGCCGGTCATGGTGGCGGTGACGACCGGCTGGATGGTCTCGGCGGCGACGGTGGCGCTGTCCTTCAGGCTGGCCTTCAGCGACTGGTCGACGGACTGGGCGAGGTCGGTGTAGAGCGTCTTGGCTTCGCTGTGGAAGCTCTCCTGGCCGGCCAGCAGGCGCTCGCCGAGCAGGCGGTTCTGCTCGGCCATCTGGTTCATCATCGCATCGAGCTTGCCGACCAGATCGGGCAGGGCCTGCGATTGCGCCTGCAGGGCCTTGAAGGTTTCCTGGCGCTGGTGGGCCAGCGAGAAATCGCGCAACACCCCGGCGATACGGCTGTCGAGCAGTTGGCCGACCTGCAGGCGGTCGCGCCGGCAGAGGGCGGAAATCAGGCCGAGCATCGCCGAGGTGGCGACACCGGCCACCGAGGTGCCGAAGGCAACGCCCAGGCCCTTGACCGGCGCGGCCAGTGCCGAGCGGATGGTCTGCAGGTCGGTGGTGCTTTCCAGCGCCAGCACGGCGCCGTTGAGCGTGACGACCATGCCGAGGAAGGTGCCGAGCATGCCGAGCAGCACCAGCAAGCCGACCAGGTAAGGCGTGATGCCTGGGCCGGGCAAGGCGACGCGCTCACCTTCGATGCGCAGGCGTACTGCGTTCTGCAAGGCCGCCGGCACCTGTTGCAGCCATTCGCCGAGGTGGCCGAGATCTTCCGGGATGGTGTGCAGCGCCCGGGCCAGGCCCTGCGTGTTGGCGTGGAAACGCTGCATTTCCAGCGCGCCGATGACGTAGACGATGGCAATCAGCAGCGTGACGACAAGCGCCAGCGTGCTGCCGCCGATGTAGCCGAAAGCGACCCAGAGCGCGGCGAGCAGGCCGAGGAGGAAGGCAAGGATTGAGAAATTGCGGTTCATTGTTTGGTCATCGGGTGAGAAGCGGCCTCGCCGAGCGCGGCGATCAGGCCGCCGACGGGCTTCAGGCGCAGGTCGA
>CAZDRS010000730.1:0-1009 GCA_964507585.1 uncultured Dechloromonas sp. | reverse complement strand
GGCGGTGCTCCTGGCAGGCGTGCAGGTCGCGGATGATCTCGTCGCGCTTGGACTCCGGCAGGGTCTTGATCTTCTCGTACAGATCGACCATGCCGTTGTTGACGTTGATACCGAGCTCGGCAAAGGTCTTGGCATGCTTCTCGAAGGCGTCCTTGTAGTAGATCTTGACGCAGTGGCCGAAGACGATCGGGTGCGAGACCTTCATCATCGTCGCCTTGACGTGCAGCGAGAAGAGGATGCCGGATTGGCGGCAATCTTCCAGTTCCTGCTCGTAGAAGTCGCACAGCGCCTTCTTGCTCATGAACATGGAGTCGATGATCTCGCCGGCGAGCAGCTTCACTTCCGGCTTCAGAACGCTGATCTTGCCGCCCTTGGCGATCAGTTCCATGCGCACGCGGCGGGCCTTGTCGAGGGTCATCGACTTTTCGCCATGGTAGAAGTCACCGTGGTGCATGTGGGAAACGTGGGTTTGCGACCACTGCTTCCACTCGCCCATGGAGTGCGGGTGCTTCTTGGCGTAGTTCTTGACGGCGCCCGGGGCGCGGCGGTCGGAATTGCCTTCGCGCAGGACGGGGTTGACGGCGGAACCGAGGCACTTGCCGAAGCGGGCCTTGAGGGCCTTTTCTTCATCGGTGGTCGGGTTTTCCGGGTAATCGGGGATGGCATAGCCCTTTTCCTGCAGTTCCTTGACGCAAGCCTTGAGCTGAGCGACGGAAGCGGAAATGTTCGGCAGCTTGATGATATTGGTTTCCGGCAGCAGGCACTTTTTGCCCAGCTCAGCCAGGGTGTTCGGCATGCGCTGCGCTTCCGGCAGCATGTCCGAAAATTCGGCAATCACGCGGGCGGACACGGAAATATCGGCCTTCTCGATCTCGACGCCAGCCGGATCAGTAAAGGTGCGGATGATCGGCAAGAACGAGCACGTCGCCAGCAGCGGCGCTTCGTCGGTCAGCGTGTAAATGATTTTTGACTTTCCACCAGCCATGAATATCCCCTTGCGTTGGATTGA
>CAZDRS010000729.1:0-1010 GCA_964507585.1 uncultured Dechloromonas sp. | reverse complement strand
ATGGTCGGTTACTGTAGAGACAACTAATTTGGCGTGTGTCAGGCTAATCTCTTCTAGAAGTTCAGGGTCAGTTACGTCACCATATAGATATGGAATATTTTGATGATCCAATAGGTCTATCACATCTGGGTCATAGTCTACTACGATATATTTTTTATTCATATGCTCCATGACTCGAATAAATTCTTGACCACCTTTATTGTATCCAAACAAAACCATGTCGTATTTTTTAGGTTTAGTTTGTTCGTTTTTGGTTTTTCGACGTTCAAACATACTTAGGTGACGTTCAAGTAGGTTGTAGATAGCTGAGCTGTAGGTTATTAGGTACGATGATATGGCTATAGTAACTAAAGCAACGATACTTATGATATTGACTATATTTTTGCCAACTAAACCTTGACTGTTAGCCAGTATTACAAAAATTAAAGAAAATTCACTAACTTGTGCTAGTGAGCTACTGGTTCTAAAGCTAGTGTTTTTTGTATATCCCAACACCCCCATTACCCCCATGGTGATAATTGGTTTAGCTACTAGAACTATTAGGCAGAGAATTAGTATCGGTAGAATATATGACCCGATGTTTACAATACTTAGATCGGCTCCCAGAGCGATAAAAAATACAATAATAAAAAAATCCCTTAGTGGTCTTAAGCGTAGTGATATTTCTTGTGAATAGGGTAGATTTGCAAGCGCAACCCCAGCAAACAGTGCTCCCACTTCTATAGAAAACCCAAAATGTTCAAAAATAGCAGCTGCACCAAAGCCCCAACCTATTGCAAAAAGAAATAAAAACTCCTGACTACCAGCAATAAGTTTGTTCATTTTGGGAAGAATATAATTTCCAATAATAAACATCGGAATTATTATGGCGGTTGCTTTTATGCCAAGAGATATAAATGCCGAGATTGAAAATGAGCCTTTACTTCTCGCAGTCAGTAACACAAGTGCCAAGGTTGCCATAATATCCTGAATCAATAATATACCGATAGCAATTTTACTGTATAACCTAG
>CAZDRS010000728.1:0-1011 GCA_964507585.1 uncultured Dechloromonas sp. | reverse complement strand
CATGATGTGGGACTACTTCTCGCTGTGGCAGGGTTCCATGATGAAGATGATGGGCGTCAATACGCCGGCGCCGGTAGCCATCCCGGCCAAGGGCGACAAGCGCTTCAAGGACGAGGATTGGGAGCAGCATTTCCTGTTCGACTTCGTCAAGCAGTCCTACCTCATCGCCGCCCGTCACATCCACGACACCGTCAGCGGTGCCGAGGGCCTCGACGAGTCGACCCAGCAAAAGGTCAATTTCTTCACCCGCCAGTACATCGATGCCCTGTCGCCGTCCAACTTCGCGCTGACCAACCCGGAAGTCTTCCGTGAAACGGTCAAGAGCCACGGCCAGAACCTGATCAAGGGCCTCAACAACCTGCTCAACGACGTCAGCGACGACGGCCAGCTGCGCATCCGCATGACCGATACCTCGGCCTTCGAGATGGGCAAGAACGTCGCCACGACGCCGGGCAAGGTGGTGTACCAGAACGAACTGTTCCAACTCATCCAGTACACCCCGACCACTACCGAGCAGTACAAGAAGCCTTTCCTGATCGTGCCGCCGTGGATCAACAAGTACTACATCCTCGACCTGCGCGACAAGAACTCCATGGTCAAGTGGGCCACCGACCAGGGCCACACCACCTTCATCATCTCCTGGGTCAACCCGGATGAGAAGATGGCCCAGACGGCTTTTGAAGACTACCTGCTCAAGGGCACGCTGGAGGCCATCAACCAGGTTTGCGTGCAAACCGGCGAAGATTCCGTCAACCTCGCCGCCTACTGCATCGGCGGTACCCTGACCATGTCCACGCTGGCCTACATGGCCGCCAAGAAGGACAAGCGCGTCAATTCCGCCACCTTCTTCACCACCATGCTCGACTTCTCCGAGCCGGGCGAAATGTCGGTCTTCCTCGACGAAGGCACCATCGAGGGCCTCGAGAAGAAGATGAGCAAGCGCGGCTTCCTGGAAGGTTCGGAAATGGCCGGCACCTTCAACATGCTGCGCGCCAACGACCTGATCTGGTC
>CAZDRS010000727.1:0-1016 GCA_964507585.1 uncultured Dechloromonas sp. | reverse complement strand
TGGCGAACGGGATGTACTGGTTCGCCTCCGTCTCAACCTGAGCCTCAAGCTCTTCATCGCGCAAGCCTGCCGGCACGATGATCTTTTTCGTAATGACCGCAGAACCCGGCAAAGCCATGGCGACATTGCGGGTCGAGGTGCCCATGCGCTTCCAGGCACGCTTGACGCAATCGACGACACCTTCCAGGTTCGCGATATTGCCATCGGATACCGCGTCCTTGGGCAACACCTCGATGGTGTAGCGCTCAACGCGATAGCCGTCTTTCCCGTTGGCAGTCAGCTCAACCATCTTGACGGCGGAGGAACTGATGTCCAGGCCGAACAGGGAGCGTGCCTTAGGATTTAACAACGCCGAGATATCGAAGCCCACCAGACCCCCAAAAAGTCCTTACGGATTACGAAGTTACAAAAACAACCAATAATTCACTTCAGATGCTAGCAACAACGTATAGGCATGTAAAGCATTTTCACGGCCGGAAAATGGCGCGGCGTATAATCGCCACAACTTCATTTTTCCCCACGATTACCGTGCCTTCCCTACCCTCGACGTTACGCTTCTTTCTCTACCCTGTCATAGTCATTTTCGGGCTCGTGGCGATTGGTGTGGCGATGGTGCTGATCGTTCTGGTTCTGACTTACCCGAACCTGCCCTCCCTTGAAGTATTGACGGATTACCGGCCGAAGATCCCGCTGCGTATCTATACCGCCGATGGCCACCTGATTGGCGAATACGGCGAGGAGCGCCGGGCTGTCGTTGCCTTTCAGGACGTTCCCGCTGTCTTGAAGAATGCCATCCTGGCTGCCGAGGACGATCGTTTTTACCAGCACGGCGGCATCGACTACACCGGCATCCTGCGCGCAGCGGGTGCCAACCTGATTGGTGGCGGCAAGCGCCAGGGGGCTTCGACCATCACACAACAGGTTGCACGCAATTTTTTCCTCACGGGCGAGAAGACTTATACCCGCAAGCTTTACGAGGCCCTGCTGTCGTTCAAGATCGAGAGCAACCTGAGCAA
>CAZDRS010000726.1:0-1019 GCA_964507585.1 uncultured Dechloromonas sp. | reverse complement strand
TGTGATGTTTCAATAGGTTGTTCACCCGGCAGGTTCTGGGAAACTGGAGTTCTCGACGCTTCAGAAACCCAGGGAACCCAACCGGATGAACAGCCATAAGAATGCCAGAACGACCTTTGCGGGGCGTAAATTGTTGATTGAGCGGATTCAAACGATGGGGCTGATGCCGGCAGCCGCGGCTGCCGGCATCAGCCCGCGCACGGCCCGTAAGTGGCGCCAGCGCTTCGAGGAATTCGGCGAGGTCGGCCTCCAGGATCGCAGTTCGCGTCCGGGCAAGACGCGTACGACGATCGATGATGCGTTGCGAGCGCGCATCGAGCGACTGCGCCGTAGCCGCATGCCGATGCGCATGATCGCCGGTGTCGTGGGCCGCAGCGTGGCGACGATCAGCCGCGTGGTGGCGGCGCTCGGCCTGTCCAGCCTCAAGGCCCTCGATCCAGCCAAACCGGCGGTGCGCTATGAACGCGCAGTACCCGGCGAACTGTTGCATATGGACACCAAGAAGCTCGGTTGCATCGAGCGCCCCAGCCATCGGGTCACCGGGGATCGCCGTGATGCCGTCCGAGGGGCCGGCTGGGAAGTGGCGCATGTGGCCATCGACGATCACTCGCGCGCCGGCTTCGTCCAGATGCATACCGACGAACGCAAGGACTCGGCAGTCGCCTTTCTCAAAGCCTCCGTGGCGTACTATGCCGCCCTCGGAGTACGAGTCCAGCGGCTGATCACCGACAATGGATCGGCCTACCGCTCCCGCCTGTTCGCGCAAACTTGCAAAGCCTTAGGCATCAAGCATAGCTTTACTCGGCCCTATCGCCCGCAGACGAACGGCAAGGCCGAGCGCTTCATCCAGACTTGCCTGCGCGAATGGGCCTACGCCAGAAGCTACCCCAACAGCGCCGAGCGCACTGCTTGCCTGCCTGCCTTCCTGGCCTACTACAACAGCCGCCGGCCTCACTCCGCCCTCGGCTACAAGCCTCCAGCTTCTCGCCTCGGCGGGAACAACCTATTGCAACTTAACA
>CAZDRS010000725.1:0-1021 GCA_964507585.1 uncultured Dechloromonas sp. | reverse complement strand
TAATATGCCTTCGGCTATATGATCTTCAACAGAGTCTTGAATAAGTCGCCTAAGTGGTCGAACACCATTTTTTGGATCATAACCGTTATCTAGCAACCATTGTTTACCTTTTGGCGTTAGGCTAAGCCCAATTTTTTTACGTCTTAATCTGGCCTGCAGTTCACTTATTTGGACATCAATAATATTTTTGACATTGTCTTTTGTCAACGCCCGAAATACTACAACTTTATCGATTCTGTTTATCAGCTCTGGACGCATGTGCTTTTTTAGCTCGGCACTAACCATATCCTTGTTTCTTTCATGTAAAGCATCAAGATCTTTGAGTTCTTCACGGTTGGCACTAAATCCAAACGAAGCTTCTTTCTGTAATAAATGCGCCCCAATATTGCTTGTCATAATAACTATTGTGTTCCTAAAGCTAACCTTTCTACCCTTGGCGTCAGTCAATTCACCGTCTTCTAGTAGTTGAAGTAGCATATTAAACACTTCGGGGTGAGCTTTTTCTATTTCGTCAAACAACACCAGGCTGTATGGGTGGCGACGAATTTTATCTGTCAATTGTCCGCCCTCTTCATAACCCACATAACCTGCGGGCGCTCCCACTAACCGAGACACATTGTGACGTTCACTAAACTCACTCATATCTATTTTGATCATGGCGTCTTCACGGCCATAAAATTCGCGAGTTAAGATGCGAGCAAGCTCTGTTTTACCAACACCAGTTGGCCCCATAAATATAAACGAACCTATGGGTCGCTTGTCACTACTGATGCCACTGCGATTTCGTCTAATAGACTTGGCCACAACTTCAACTGCTTCTTTTTGACCAATAACGTATCTATCAATTTGCTGTTCAAGTTTTAATAGATTTTTTGCTTCTTGCTTAACTATTTTACGTACAGGCACACCAGTCGACTGAGCAACGACCGCAGCAACGTCATCGCTCGACAATGTCAAACGTTTGTGAGCGGCTGTTTTTTCCTGTAAAACTTTTAGTTTTTCCTGGGCTGCGCTAATTTTT
>CAZDRS010000724.1:0-1027 GCA_964507585.1 uncultured Dechloromonas sp. | reverse complement strand
CAAGCCTCCAGCTTCTCGCCTCGGCGGGAACAACCTATTGCAACTTAACAGCTAGGCGATCAGAGTACGAGCGTACCGATATACCAGGCGACGGCAGCCATAGCCGCGCTACAAGGGATGGTCAGAATCCAGGCCCAGACGATTCCACCGGCAACCCCCCAACGTACGCGGCGAGCACCGCGCGTCGAACCAACGCCGGCGATAGCGCCGGTAATAGTATGGGTCGTGGAAACCGGGATACCGAAGGCGGTAGCCAGGAAGAGCGTGATCGCACCGCCACTGTTGGCGCAAAAGCCACGCGCCTGGTTGAGCTTGGTGATGCGGTTCCCCATGGTCTTGACGATACGCCAGCCACCGAACATGGTTCCCAAACCCATCGCGGAGTAACAGGCCAGCACAATCCAGGCCGGAATGTGATCGGAAGAGTGGGAATAGCCGGTAGCGATCAGCAGCATCCAGATGATGCCGATGGTTTTTTGTGCATCGTTGCCGCCATGACCGAGGCTGTAGGCAGCGGCCGATAGCAACTGGAAGCGCCGGAAATGCTTGTCCACTTTACGCGGCGCCATGCCGCGGCAGATCCACGAGACGATAACCATCAGCAGGCCGCCAATGACGAAGCCGAGGAAAGGCGCGACGAAGATGAAGGCAACAATCTTGAGCACCCCGGCAGTGATCAGGCCATCGATACCCGCCTTGGAGACTGCCGCACCGACCAGGCCACCGACCAGGGCGTGCGAGGAAGACGAGGGGATACCGTAGTACCACGTGATGATGTTCCAGACGATAGCCCCGACCAATGCTCCGAAGACGACGTAGTAGTCGACGATGGACGGATCGATGGTTCCCTTGCCAATGGTGGTCGCCACTTTCAACTGGAACAGGAAATAGGCCAGGAAATTGAAGACGGACGCCCAGATGACTGCCTGATGGGGCTTGAGCACCCGAGTGGAAACAATGGTGGCAATCGAATTGGCCGCATCGTGAAAGCCGTTCATAAAATCGAACAGCAGGGCGACGAAAACCA
>CAZDRS010000723.1:0-1041 GCA_964507585.1 uncultured Dechloromonas sp. | reverse complement strand
CCAACGTCATAGGACGACTGCGATGCCCAAGCTCACCCTCGCCCTCCTGTTCGCCGCCGGCGCGCTGATCGCCGGCTGCAAGAGCAACGAAGCCAAGCCGGAAGAAACCGCCCCGGCGCCCGCTGCCGCCGCGGCAGCGCCGGAACCGGCCCCGGCCGCCAAGCCGGTCTGCCCGCCGGAACCGACCACCAAGAAAAAGACGACCAAGAAGACCGCCAAGAAGGCCGACACCCCGCCGGCCGACTGCGAACCGGCCAAGCCCAAGACCGAAGCCGCCACGGCCAAGGCGGTCGAGACCAAGCCGGGCGCTGCCGCCGCCCCGGCCGGTGCCGGCAGCGTCAAGACCGGCACCGACTGCAAGCCGTGCACCGTCAAGTCGCGCGACGGCACCTTCGACGGCGAGGTCTATGGCAACATCCCGGCCGGCAGCAAGTGGGCCCGCCTGCAGATCGGCATGCACCAGAGCGAAGTCGAGCGCATCCTCGGCATCACGCCGAATATCCGCGGCTACGTCACCGGCAAGGCCTTCATTCCCTTCTACTTCGGCTCCGACAGCCATCGCTACGAAGCGGTCTATGCCGGACAGGGGAGCGTCGCCTACACCGGCGGCGGTGTCGGGGGTGGCCAGGGCATCCTTATGATGATTAATTTTGATCCCAAGATTCAGTAAAACTGATCAAAGGCAGGCCTGAAAAGCCTGCCTTATTGCCCCCTTGCCCTACACAAAGGAAGGGTTTTCCCGGATAATTTGCGCTTTTCAGCAGGCTGGATTTCCGGACATGAGCGTCAGCAATACCCCCTCGTTTTCTCCCCTGACCGGCGCCATCCGCGCCCTTGCCATGGACGCCGTCCAGCAGGCCAACTCCGGACACCCGGGCGCCCCGATGGGCATGGCCGAAATCGCCGAAGTGCTCTGGCGCCGCCACATGCGCCACAACCCGGCCAACCCGCAGTGGCCCGACCGCGACCGCTTCGTCCTGTCGAATGGCCACGGCTCGATGCTGATCTACGCCCTGCTGCACCTGACCGGCTACGATCTTT
>CAZDRS010000722.1:0-1045 GCA_964507585.1 uncultured Dechloromonas sp. | reverse complement strand
TTATTTTAAATACAGTATGTATTTTTTATATACTTAATTTAGACTAGCTTGTGGAAGGCGGCTAAAAAGAAGTTTTGAAATTCGTCTATTTTTCACTTCCAAGGCCTTGACCAGATAAGGGGGGACCTCGACTTCATCTCCCTCTTTTGCCAAGCGACCCAACTTGGAAACAAAGAAACCGGCAATGGTTACATTGGTATTATCATGCAATGCCAAATCTAAAGATTGTTCAACTTCTCTCAATGTGGCCTTACCATCGATCAAAAATGAATCATCTGACTGCTTCGAAATTTTCGGTTGTTCTTGGTCAAACTCATCCTGAATTTCACCCACAATCTCTTCAATTACATCTTCCATGGTAAGCAATCCGGAAGTGGTCCCAAATTCATCCACCACAATCGCCATATGAATTTTCTTGGATTGAAACTCTCTTAAAAGTTGATCGATCGGTGTTCCTTCCGGCACAAACAAAATAGGACGTTTCAAGTCATATAAGTTTATCAGATTGTCATGATCTTCAATTTCCCAAATTACATCCTTGATATTTACCAAACCAATAATGTGGTCCAAATCACCATCACAAAGTGGAAAACGGGTATGACCTGATTCTTTTGCAATCTCCAGATTATCATGACTCGATTTTGCCATGAGTAAGTAAATAATTTCTTGTCTGGGGATCATGATGTGACGAGCTGTCATATCACTAAATTCAAAAACATTTTCGAGAAGTGACGCTTTCCGGGGAGAAATAGAACCTTCTTCATAAGAATCTTCCACAATCAAACGGATTTCTTCCTCAGAGTGGACGCTATCTTCCAGAGAGCTACGAATTCTAAAGAACTTCACAATCCTATTTGTAAAACCATTCAAAAACCAGAGAGTCGGATAGAAAACCCAATAAAAAACTCTCATGGGCCAGGCAACAAAAAGGAGAATTTTTTCAGCTTTTTGAATGGCCAATTGTTTTGGCACCAACTCACCCAAAACCAGATGCAATACAGAAATAATAAAGAAACCGATTCCAAAAGAGAGTCCTCTCACCAAA
>CAZDRS010000721.1:0-1050 GCA_964507585.1 uncultured Dechloromonas sp. | reverse complement strand
AGAGTTGATTAGAATTACTATAAAGAAATATGTTGTTATCTAACCATTTAACTCCATAAACATTTCCATCTACACCAGTGTTTTTAATATTAAGATATTGATCGTATAATGTTACTGGTCCATCATCACCAGAAGAAACTAAAGTTTTACCATCTGGAGACCAACTTAACTCATAGCCATCAACCTTCTTACTTGTCATACCAGTATCTTTATTTTGCACATAAGTCATTGTTTCATATCTTTGTTTGAATTGATTTAAACCAACAGTTTTTGTAAAGCTTAGCTGACGCCTGTTATTTAAAATATTTATTCTTTCTTTATTATCCTCGTATATTTTATTAATTTTTCCATCGCTAAGGTTATATATTTTTTTTCCATCTGAGTAAAAAACATTATTGTTATCTGCAATAGAGTAACTAACATAATTGATACTTTCATTAAGTGATGGTGTTGGTATCTCTTTGAATTCTGGAATTTTATATAACTTACCTTCACTAGTTAAGCCAACACCATCATTATATTTATACCATTGTATTTCTTTAAAACTTATCTTGTCGTTTACAGTCTCAATTTTTGCATTAGAGCTTATTGTTTTTAACAATCCCGTATCAGATCCAATATACATAATATTGTTTTTATTTGCTGTTATGAAGTTTAACGGATTAGGAGTTACGTTTTGAAGATAATATTCTTTTGTTAGGTTTGCGTTTAGTGTATGTGATTTTCTTGATTTGATTTTCACCACCTGCTTTATCTCTGCTTCTTTATTGTAAACAACAATATTATATTCACCCGTACCTAACTTTTTGATGTATTTATTATCTTTTATTGAGACATATCTTGTCTTTTTTGGTTGTGATACCGGATATATTTTTACCATACTATCTTTATCGTTTGTAATAATAATCAATGTACCAGTAGTTATGTATCTTATTATAAAAAAAATAGCAAATACAATAACAAAACCAATTATTAATAATTTTATAATTTTATATAGTAAAGATTTATTTATGTTAAATTTATCCATAATATCACTTATTAAATTTATCA
>CAZDRS010000720.1:0-1056 GCA_964507585.1 uncultured Dechloromonas sp. | reverse complement strand
ACGAGTCATCGCTGTACCCAAGATTCAATTAGCAAATCCTCAAGGAGAACTTCATGCCACTAACCCTGGCGGTTGCTCGCGAGAGCGTGGACGGTGAAAACCGAACCGCGCTCGCCCCCGAGACAGCCAAAAAATTTGCCGCACTCGGCGCCCGACTCCGCATGGAGCAAAGCGCCGGCATCAGTAGCCACTTCCTCGACCCCGACTACAGCGGCGTCGACTTTGTTCCCGGCCTGGTTGAAGCCTATGCCGGCGCCAACCTGATCCTGCGCGTCACCCCGCCGAGCCCGGCCGAGATTGCCGCCATGCCCGAAGGCTCGGTGCTGATCGGCCTGCTCAAGCCCTACGAGAGCAAGGAACGCCTGGCGGCCCTGAACGCCCGCAAGATCACCGCCTTCTCGCTCGAATTGCTGCCGCGCATCTCGCGCGCCCAGAGCATGGACGCGCTGTCCAGCCAGGGCGCCTGCGCCGGCTACCAGTGCGGCCTGATCGCCGCCGCCCGCTGCACCAAGTTTTTCCCGATGCTGACCACCGCCGCCGGCACCATCCGCCCGGCCCGCGTGCTGGTCATCGGCGCCGGCGTCGCCGGCCTGCAGGCCATCGCCACCTGCAAGCGCCTCGGCGCCATGGTCGAAGCCTACGACGTGCGCGCCGCCGCCCGCGAGCAGATCGAGTCGCTCGGCGCCAAGTTCGTCGACACCGGCGTCTCGGCCGACGGCACCGGCGGCTACGCCCGCGAGCTGACCGCCGACGAGAAGGCGGCCCAGGCCGAGAAGCTGGCCAAGGCCGTCGCCGCCGCCGACGTGGTGATCACCACCGCCGCCATCCCCGGCAAGAAGGCGCCGGTCATCATCACCCGCGAGATGGTCGGCCGCATGAAGTACGGCGCGATCATCGTCGACATGGCCGCCGAATCCGGCGGCAACTGCGAGCTGACGCAGCCGGGCGAGCACGTCATCGCCAACGACGTGAACATCCACGGCCCGCTCAACCTGCCGTCGCGCATGCCGACCCACGCCTCGGAGCTGTACGCCAAGAACCTGTACAACTTCCTGT
>CAZDRS010000719.1:0-1060 GCA_964507585.1 uncultured Dechloromonas sp. | reverse complement strand
GATGTTGCCAATTATACCCCCAGCACCCCGTTGTTAAACCAAGAGGTTATTATTTTTACAGACAGTACAGGGGGCACTTACACCATAAGAAAAGAGTGTGGCAATCCTGTGAACGGTGGCAAACTGAGCACAGAACCCGAAGGCAATCTTTTGACGCTCTCAGGCGTAAAGATGAATGAAGTACCTGGTGATCAAGATTTGTGGAAGAGTGCACAAACTCCATCAGTGCTTTCTATAGACTATGGCGATACGGATAATAGGGTATATTTTAGAAACGCTGTTGGTACTGGTATAAATCCAGCAGCAATATTAAAGAATGCTAGCTTTGGATTTAGAACCGATGTATATTTTAAAGACAATAGTGGCAAAAAGATGGGTGATGCTTTTAGAAATGAAAATTTGCTATGGGGACAGCCACCAGAGACACATCTTGCTACTTTTACTGCCAATAATGTATCGGTAAACGATAATAAGAAATTTATGAATGGAATGACGCCTACATTAAACGATTCTTTTACATATTTTAAAATAAAGAACTCTAAGATTCCTGGTCTAGTTGGTAGGCAGATTTGCAGATCGATCACTGCTAGTGATATGCCAATATGGCTCAATCCAGTAAATAATCCAAGTGAAGCATGTGTATTAATTAAAGGCTCTAACATCACAATCACAGCTGGGTCATCAGAGTATGAAAAAGGCTCAAACAAAGATTTAAAAATACCTTATACTGTAGCTGCTGGGAGTGTTTATTGCAGCGGGGCAATTGCAATAGGCACGCCAATAACTTTTACTGTTACAAGAACTATTATCGATATAGATAATACCATCAAATCAGGTGTATTTACATTAAATAACTGTGTTAGTGTAGCTACTGCAATAAATATTGATGGTCTTAATGGTGAAACAATTTCAGCCAATTTGTTAGATGGAAAAAATGTAGGGAATCATAACATCAACTTAGATATAACAGCTAAAATTGGCACTGAAAATAGGGTTATAGAGAGTAACTACTCGCCTGGTACTGTATCTATATATGAGGCACCATTTGTGGTATTTAATG
>CAZDRS010000718.1:0-1060 GCA_964507585.1 uncultured Dechloromonas sp. | reverse complement strand
AAACAAAATATGAAGTTGGAAGAAGATAGGAATGAATTTATCTATAGAAATATAGATACAGGATGGATAAAAATTGAAGAAAATAATAACAAAGAAAGAAGCAATAGCTGAATTATTATTTATACAAAATAACACTATTATAGATAAAAATTGATTTAATTATTTAATAGGAGGAAATACATTAATAGCTTTATTGATATTTACTAATTTAAATTCTTACCAAGAAATATTAGATAAATATGAAGGTTATTCATTAGAAGAATTATTAAATGAAATTTTAAACAATATTTAAATATGGGAAGATACATATCAGGAGATATAAATAGAAAATTATGGTTTGCAGTACAAAGTAGTAATGCAGCAGATAGATTTGGTGTAACAGGTTATGAACCTGCTTATTTAGAATATCAATTTGAACAAGATGATTTATCGAAAGTTCAAGAAGAATTAAAAGCTATAGAAAATTCAATAGGGGAAGATAATTTAAAAAAGTTAAATGATTTTTTTGAAAAAATTAATGGATATAATGATAAAATAATGATGGAACACAATATTCTTGAGGTATGGAATAATCATAAAATAGACTATGCTGATTATTTATTAGGAAAAGAAATAGAAAAATGTATAATCGAAACAGGACAATGTTATTTTAATGCTGAATTATAATGGAAAAATATATAACAATATTGGATTTTATAAAAAATGAAGTACATATTTTAAAATTTACTGAAAAAGAAAGTTTTGTAGAAGAATTTCTATTAGTGAATAATTTTGATGTAAATAATTGTCAATGGATGATACAAAATAAATTAAAATTACAAATACATTAATTATGAAAACAATTGATTATAATAAACATATTTGGGAAGGATGGCTTGTACAAGATTTTATAAATGAATTAAATGAATTAGTTACTATAGCTTTAGCAGGAGAAAGTTATTTTAAGACTATACAGACTAAAAAAGACTTAAAGGAATTTTGTATGAGTAATCAGCCTTATTACAAAAAATATATACCAGAAGTAGTTGAACATTTTGCACAAAAATTTAATTTAAAATGA
>CAZDRS010000717.1:0-1065 GCA_964507585.1 uncultured Dechloromonas sp. | reverse complement strand
CCGCCCTCTCCCAAGCCCGCGGCGAGCCCTCCCTCTCTAGCGAGGGGAAGTGATGCTGACGCAATGGGCTGACGGTTTTTTCTGTGCTGCGCATCGCGGGGCCGATGGCATCTTGCACGGGCACACTTGGCGCGTGCGCGCTTATTGGGACTACGCAGGAACAGACATCCTGGTCCGGCAGGCGAAGTTGAAGGAAGCGCTAAGCTACCTAGACCACCGCGAGCTTCCCAGCGGCCTATCGCGCGCCGAGGATATTGCCGCTGACCTTGGGCGCGGTCTGTTTTGCCTCCGTGTCGATGTGTGGCGCGAGCATGAAGGCCTGGGAGCGAGCTGGACCGCATGACCCTCCACTACCACGGAACCCCCATCACGCCGAACGCGAAGATTCTGCGCATCGCCGGTCGCAGCTTTTGCGTCAGCTACGCGCGGCCGGATCAGGTGCAGCTTTGCCACCAGATCGGGCAATCCGTCTTGCTCGACAACGGCGCGTTCTCTTTGTGGACACGAGGCGCCGCAACCGACTGGCCCGGCTTTTATGCTTGGTGCGATAAGTGGTTGGATTACCCCACCACGTGGGCCGTGATCCCAGACGTAATTGATGCTGGCACGCAAGAACAAGACGCTCTCATCAGGGAGTGGCCGCACGCAGAGCGCGGCGCTCCGGTGTGGCACATGGACGAACCGATTGATCGTCTGTTGCGGCTGCTTGATGCGTGGCCGCGCATCTGCATCGGCTCCACCGCTGAGTATCGTGTGGTGCTTTCCCCCCTGTGGGAACGGCGCATGGATGAGGCTTGGGCTGAGATCAGCAAGCGACATCGCCGGGCGCCGTGGGTCCACATGCTGCGCGGCGGTCAGGTGCGAGGATTGCGTTGGCCCTTCGCTTCGACCGACAGCGTGAACGTAGGGCAGAACTGCCACGCCGGGCGCCCGCACAATAATCCCGAACAACTCGCTACACGCATCGAAGCAGCGAATTGCCCGTCTGCCTTCACCCCGCGGGAGCACACAGCGGAGATGTTTGCATGACCCCCTCCCTCTCTAGCGCCAACCCAGAATGAAGGA
>CAZDRS010000716.1:0-1065 GCA_964507585.1 uncultured Dechloromonas sp. | reverse complement strand
TCGGCCGCCTTGCGCTTGGCCTTTTCCCACTGGCCGGAACCGAGCGTGTGCAGCGGTGCTGCTTCCGGTTCGGCGCCGGAATAGCGGGAGATGACGTGCAGTTGCGCCACGGGCACGAAGAGCTTGGCTTCGTTGGCATAGTGCAGTTCGAGGAACTCCTGCTCGCCGGTGCCGAGATCCATACGCACCAAGCCCTGATAGCGGCCGATGCCGTGGCTTTCATGGACGACCGGGTCGCCGATCTTGAGTTCGGTGAGATCCTTCAGCCAGTTGTCGAAACTGGCCTTGCGCGCGGCTTCGCGCCGGGTACGGCGCGGCGAGCCGGCGTAGAGCTCCGTCTCGGTGATGAACGCCAGGCCGGGCAGGGCAAAGCCGGTGTGCAGCGGCCCAACGCCGAGCGAGAGCGGGGCATCGGCAACTGCAAAGCCGGCGAAATCGGCACTGGCAGTTGGCTTCAAACCATGTTCGGCGAGCATGGTGGCCAGGGTTTCGCGCCGGCCGGCCGATTCGGCCAGCAGCAGGACGCGGCCTTTGAAGCTGGCGAGATGGTTTTTCAGCTTACCGAGCGGGTCTTCGGCCCGACGGTCGACGGCGATGTCAGGTAGCGGGCTGCTGGCCGGGCTTTCGCTTTTGGCCGAGAAAACGATGCGGCCGTAGGCTTTGGCGGCTGTGAAGAAGGCTTCGTCGGACAGGAAAAGCTGCTCGGGTGGCAGAAGCGGCCGGGCCTTGTCGCCCTGCAGCAGGTTGTAGCGGGAACGGGTTTCCGTCCAGAAGGCGGCGATTGCCGCCGGCGCGTCGCCATGCGTGACGAAGACCGCATCCGGCGGCAGATAGTCGAAAACGGTGGCCGTTTCGTCGAAGAACAGCGGCAGGTAGTACTCGATGCCGGCGCTGGCGATACCTTGGGAAATGTCCTTGTAGACGCCCGACTTGGCCGGGTCGCCCTCGAAGGCTTCGCGGAAGGCCTGGCGAAAATGGGTGCGCCCCTTGTCGTCCATCGGGAATTCGCGGGCCGGCAGCAGGCGCACTTCCGGCACCGGATAGACCGTGCGCTGCGAGTCGACG
>CAZDRS010000715.1:0-1066 GCA_964507585.1 uncultured Dechloromonas sp. | reverse complement strand
CCTTTTGAAGGTGATTTAGAAAGTATTAATCCTTTTAGGATATTTTTCCTACCTACAGTAATGTTTCTTCCACTTTCAGATATTACCTGTTTAGCTACTCTCCAATTTAAAGGTTTAGATGGAGTAAATTCTCTATACCAAGCAGTATGAGTATTAAGGTGTTCTCTATAAGGTTCTATAACCTCAGTCCATGTTTTTAGTACTTGAGCTTCTTCATAAGTAGCTAAATAATTAGGAGATCCTCTTTCAAAGAAAAGTTCCCTAATTAAAGGTACACAGAATTTTAGTGTAAATCCTGCTTGTCTTTTTTTAATAACTACAAAATGTTTTTTTAAAAATATTGCATGTTCAAGGCAAAGAAATGTATGATAGTCCATATCATATACATCAGGAAATTCATATTTATTTAACTGTTTGTGATAAATAGGTAAGTAGTTTAGATAAAAGTAATATAATCCTGGAATATAAAAACCATCTACCCATAGCCCATTCATTATTCTTCTTTCTTCTTCATCCCAAAATTCATTCCAATCATGAGTATCTTCTACTAAATCAGTATAATATTCATTTTCCTGGAAATAAGTTGCTCTTTCTTTCCATTTGTAGGTATCTTTAAGATTGTATTTACCGACCTGTTTAATTTGGTCTTTATATTCCTGATCTGTATTTAACATTAAAGTTCTCCTTTTCCTGTTTTCCTATTTGCTTTAGCTCTCATTTTTCCTCTTTCTGCTTCTACATTTTTCTCTAATTCATCGAACTCAGCCTTTATCTTAAAACACTTTTCAGCTATTTTTAATCTTTCAGATAAATTTCCATCCCTCCCTTCTGTTAAAACTGAAGTATCTAAGTAATCCATAATATCTTCAAGATTTTTTTTATTTCTATTGAAATATTTTACAGAAGTTGTTTCATACATACCTCTCATAGCATCTATAGCTAATAGTACGTCTGGATTATCTGGAAAAACTACAAAGGATTTTTTTAGAATCTCTTCTTTTTCATCATCAGAATAATCTGCATATGGATTAATAGATTTAAATGGACAAGCATAATAAAAAGCATA
>CAZDRS010000714.1:0-1066 GCA_964507585.1 uncultured Dechloromonas sp. | reverse complement strand
GGGCCGACTGCGCCGAGCGGCGGGCGACCGACTTGGGCGCCGTGGTGTACAGGCGATCCTTCAGGATGTCGAGATAGAAGCCGCCGAGGTCTTCCGAGCAGAAGGTCTGCAGGGCCTGGACGACGCGGTGGAACTCGTACTTGTCGTAGTCGGCGCGGCAGGATTCCTGCAATTCGCGGGTCAGCGCCAGCGCATAGCGGTCGATTTCCAGCCACTCGCCGACCGGCAGCATGTCGGCCGCTGCGTCGAAGTCGGAGACATTGGCGAGCAGGAAGCGCAGGGTGTTGCGGATGCGGCGGTAGCCTTCGACGACGCGCTTCAGGATTTCGTCGGAAATGCTCAGTTCGCCGGAATAGTCGGTGGAGGCCGTCCACAGGCGCAGGATGTCGGCGCCCATCTTGTCGGACACCTGCTGCGGCGCAATAACGTTGCCCTTCGACTTGGACATCTTGTGGCCCTTGCCGTCCACGACGAAGCCGTGCGTCAGGAGCGCCTTGTACGGCGCGCGGCCGTCGATGGCGCAGCCCGACAACAGCGAGGACTGGAACCAGCCGCGATGCTGGTCAGAACCTTCGAGGTAGAGGTCGGCCGGGTGGGTCGATACATCGGCGTGCGAGCCGCGCAGCACGTGCCAGTGCGTCGTGCCGGAATCGAACCAGACGTCGAGCGTATCCTTCATCTTGACATACTGCTCGGCCTCGTTACCCAAAAGTTCCTTGGCGTCCAGGCTGAACCAGGCTTCGATGCCAGCCTGCTCGACACGCTGAGCGACCTGCTCGATCAGTTCGGCCGTGCGTGGGTGCGGCTGGCCGGTTTCCTTGTGCAGGAAGAAGGGAATCGGCACGCCCCAGTTGCGCTGGCGCGACACGCACCAGTCCGGGCGGGTTTTCATCATCGCTTCCAGGCGGGCGCGGCCCCAGGCGGGGAAGAACTGGGTTTCATCGACGGCGCGCTCGGCGATCCAGCGCAGGGTCGGTTCGCTCTCGTCCTTGCGGTTTTCCATGCCGATGAACCACTGGGTCGTGGCGCGGAAGATGATCGGCGTCTTGTGGCGCCAGCAGTGCGG
>CAZDRS010000713.1:0-1066 GCA_964507585.1 uncultured Dechloromonas sp. | reverse complement strand
TAAAAATGGTGGTTCCCATGGCCGGGAAGCGGGAATCGATGCGGACGTCAGTTTCCATGGCGGCAGGCCTGCAAGACAAAACGGGCACTATGCCACATCAGGCTTTGCCGGCCATCTCCGTCACGTGCCGCAGCACATGCCCGGCCATGCCCCGGGCCGGTTCCTCCGCGTCGAAGAAGACAGCACCGAGCTTTTCCTGGCGCCACAGGGCGGACTCCATTTCGCTGTGCGTACGCAGCACGATGTCGGAGAGCTGCGAGGCAAGGTGTACGTCGGCGACGAAGCCGGGCGGAAGATCCTTCAGCAAGAACAGGACAGTCGCTCGACCATTACCTCCCGTTCCTTGCCTGGGTAACTGACCGCCAGAAGGTGGTTCCGGTTTCCTTGGCTTGCCGACAGGCTGCCCGCCGGGCGGCCGCTATGCCACAATTCGCCCCATGAACATCGACGGTATCCCCACTCGCACCCTGCGCGCCCATCCCGACCAGCGCGCCATCGACATCATCGACCAGACCCGCCTGCCGCATGCCCTGCACTGGGTGCGCGTCGCCACGCTGGACGAGGCAGCCCACGCCATCCGGGCCATGCAGGTACGCGGCGCGCCGCTGATCGGCGCCACCGCTGCCTACGGCCTGGCCATCGCGCTCGACTTCGAAGCCTCCGACACGCGGCTGGCCGAAGCGATTGACGTGCTTGGCGCAACGCGGCCGACGGCGGTCAACCTGCACTGGGCACTGGCCCGCATGGAGAAGCACCTCCGCCCGCTCACCCCGGAAGCCCGCTGCGCGGCAGCCTGGGCCGAAGCCGCCGCCATCGCCGAGGAGGACGTGGCGCAGAACGCCGCCATCGGCCAGCACGGCCTGAAGCTGTGGAACGACCTGATCGTCGCCGACGGCCAGACGCTGAACGTGATGACCCACTGCAACGCTGGCTGGCTGGCTACCGTCGATTGGGGTACCGCCCTGTCGCCGGTCTATGCCGCCCACGATGCCGGCGTGCCGGTGCATGTCTGGGTTTCCGAAACCCGGCCGCGCAACCAGGGCCTGCTCACCGCCTGGGAACTGGA
>CAZDRS010000712.1:0-1068 GCA_964507585.1 uncultured Dechloromonas sp. | reverse complement strand
CCCAGCCGAGCGCGCCGGAGTGCACGTGGCCGACCGTCCAGTCGGTGTAGTGGGAAAGCGCGTTGACCGTCTTGATCGACATCATCGGGCCTTCGAAGGTCGACATGCCATAGAAGGACAGCGAGGTGATCAGGAACTTCAGAACCGGATCGTCGCGCAGCTTATGCCAGGCGCCCGACAGGGTCATAATGCCGTTGATCATGCCGCCCCAGGACGGAGCCAACAGGATCAGGGAGAAGATCATACCGACCGACTGCGTCCAATCCGGCAGGGCGGTGTAGTGCAGGTGGTGCGGGCCCGCCCACATGTAGGTGAAGATCAGCGCCCAGAAGTGCACGACGGACAGACGATAGGAATAGACCGGACGGCCAGCCTGCTTCGGAACGAAGTAGTACATCATGCCGAGGAAGCCAGCAGTCAGGAAGAAGCCGACGGCGTTGTGACCATACCACCACTGGATCATTGCATCCTGTACGCCAGAATACATGGAGTAGGACTTGGTCAGGCTCACCGGCATAGCCATGCTATTCACGATGTGCAGCAGCGCAACGGCGATGATGAAGGCGCCGAAGAACCAGTTGGCCACGTAAATGTGGGAAACCTTGCGCACGGCAATGGTACCGAAGAAAACCAGCGCGTAGGCGACCCACACAGCGGTGATCAGCAGGTCGACCGGCCATTCCAGCTCGGCGTACTCCTTACCGCTGGTGATACCGAGCGGCAGGGTGATGGCAGCCAGGACGATGATGATTTGCCAGCCCCAGAAAGTGAAGGGAACCAGCGGGCCACCCCACAAGCGGGCGTGGCTGGTACGCTGAACGCACCAGTAGGAAGTTGCAAACAGGGCCGAACCGCCGAATGCGAAGATCACTGCATTGGTATGCAGCGGACGAAGGCGCCCGAAGTGCAGCCAGGGCCCAAAGTTAAGCTCCGGCCAGACGAGCTGTGCCGCAATGATGACACCGACAAGCATGCCGACGATGCCCCAAATGACGGTCATGACGGCGAATTGCCGTACGACCTTATCGTTATACGTGGTTTGCGTTCCAGACATGAACCCACCTCTCG
>CAZDRS010000711.1:0-1068 GCA_964507585.1 uncultured Dechloromonas sp. | reverse complement strand
ACGGCTTCCAGGATGTCTTCTTTGCTAATTGCCATTTCAAACTACTCCTAATTCAGTTCGTATGCGGTAGGGATCAAGCAGCGGTTGCTTCTTCTTCGCGCTTCTTTGCCAGTGCATCCACGGCGCGGACGAAGCCGGCGACCGGAGCTTGCATGACGTACAGCAGCTTGGAGAGCAGCTCTTCGCGGCTCGGGATGGAGGCAAGCGCCTGCACACCGGCTTTGTCGAGCACCTTACCGGCATAGGAACCGGCCTTCAGTACCAGCTTGTCGTTGGTTTTTGCGAAGTCGTTGAGAACCTTCGCGGCTGCCACGGGATCGGCGGAGATGCTGTAGATCAGCGGACCGACCATCTGGTCAGCCAGGCCGGCAAACGAGGTGCCGGCTACCGCGCGACGCACCAGGGTGTTTTTCAGCACGCGCAGATACACGCCAGACTCGCGAGCCTTACGGCGCAGCACAGTGAGGTCACCCACTTCAATGCCACGGTATTCGGCAACCGCGATCGTCTGGGCGGTAGCCACTTGGGCAGACACCTCAGCTACGACAGCTTTTTTGTCGTTCAGATTGAGACCCACAGGTCTTTCCTCCTTTCAAGTCATAACACGATGGAAAAATTTCCATCGCACCTACGGCGACCTGAACCAGAAGCTATGCTGCCTGTCGCCAGTCAGCAGAAAATCTTGTTCTGGGACACCGTCTGCGCAGGTTGCTTTCACGATTAAGCCCCGTTACCGGGGCGCCTGCGGTCTTTGACGATCCATAGCGAACACCGAAGCATCCGCCATGGCCCAAAGTACTTTTAGCCAGCCAGAGTAGCCTGGTCGACGCGAACGCCGGGGCCCATCGTGGCGGAGACAGCGATCTTCTTCAGGTACTGGCCCTTGGAAGAAGCCGGCTTGGCTTTTTGCAGCGCATCAATCAGTGCCTTGAGGTTGGTTTCCAGATTCTCGACAGAGAAGGAAGCACGACCGATGGTGGCGTGAATGATACCGGCCTTGTCGGTACGGTACTGAACCTGACCGGCCTTGGCGTTCTTGACGGCGGTGGCGACATCCATGGTCACGGT
>CAZDRS010000710.1:0-1073 GCA_964507585.1 uncultured Dechloromonas sp. | reverse complement strand
CCGTACGTTCCGCACGCTCCGCTTCTATTTTGGTCTGCTCAATTTTTTCCTTGGTATCACGGATTTTCTTAATAACATCCCGCTCGTTCTGCCAATGTCCCTTCATCTTGCTGCTTTGTTCTTTTAAAGCAGCGATTTCTTTTTCAATTTTTCCCAATCTTTCCTGGGAAGCTTCGTCTTTTTCTTTTTTCAAGGCCTGACGTTCGATTTCCAATTGGGTAATTTTTCTTTCAATTTCATCAATTTCTGTAGGCAAACTATCAATTTCAATGCGCAGTTTACTGGCAGCCTCATCCACCAAGTCGATTGCCTTGTCGGGTAAAAATCGGGAGGTGATATATCGGTTGGAAAGCTGGGCTGCGGCTACAATCGCTTCATCTTTGATACGCACCCCATGATGCACTTCGTAACGTTCCTTCAAACCTCGCAAAATGGAAATGGTATCTTCCACAGAAGGCTCCCCGACGTACACTTGTTGGAAGCGGCGTTCCAGAGCAGGATCTTTTTCGATGTGTTTTCGAAACTCATCAAGTGTAGTCGCTCCCACACAGCGAAGTTCTCCTCGAGCGAGAGCGGGTTTGAGCATGTTGGAGGCGTCCATGGCACCTTCCGCAGCACCGGCGCCCACCATGGTATGCAATTCATCAATGAATAAAATGATTTTTCCTTCGGATTCTGTCACTTCTTTCAAAAGTGCCTTGAGACGATCTTCAAACTCTCCACGATATTTTGTTCCTGCAAGCAAAGAACCCAAATCCAAAGCGATAATACTTTTATCCCGCAAAGTTTCCGGAACATCCCCGTTGGCTACACGTTGGGCAAGACCTTCCACAATGGCCGTTTTTCCCACTCCGGGCTCCCCAATAAGAACGGGATTATTTTTTGTACGACGAGATAAAACCTGTATCACACGTCGCACTTCATCATCACGTCCAATCACGGGATCCAATTTTCCACGACGTGCCAGATCGGTCAGATCCCGGGAATACTTTTTAAGAGCCTGATATTTTGCTTCGGGGTTTTGGTCCGTCACACGATGAGAGCCTCGGATATCCACCAACGCTTTCATCAGA
>CAZDRS010000709.1:0-1074 GCA_964507585.1 uncultured Dechloromonas sp. | reverse complement strand
TCTGACCCTGTTAAACAACAACAGATGAAAGCTCGAATGCAAGAACAAACCAATCAAATCGTAACTGATTATACTAAGAATATCAGTGACTCTAACATGGCTGCGGAACGTCCTCTTGTTCCAGAGAGTCTTAAAAATTCAGTAAACCCTGAAACAATAAAAGAACTTACTCATGTTAAAACTAAAGTAGCTGAAGAACTCTTGGCAGCTAGAGAACGTGAACGACAAAATACGATAAGAGATGAGTCGGCAGTTGACGTTAAACAAATGTACATTGACGATAATGACCCTGCTATGTCTCTTGCGAAAAAATTCGAGATAGATCATATTTTTACCCATGACGAAATAAATAAACTCGTTGAAGGTGCAGATATAAACCCTATAACTTTGTTGGATAAACAACTTGGTGATGTTCCTATTTTATCTATAGACCCTAGAACAGTTCCTGATAATTTGAAATCTTATACAAGAGAAGAAGGGTTGAACAAACACGGAGTATTTAATAATAAAGGATTATCTTTTGAACAGTTTAGTCAGATAGCTAAGAACATGGGCTACGAAAATCCTCATAAACTTTTCAATGAGCTTAGAAATGCCAAAACTAGAAAAGAATTATTAGCTGAAAGACGAAACAACATTAAAGATCAAGTGTCAGAAATAGCTCACGCTAATAACCCTGATACTGTAGAATTTAGACAGCAAGCATTTGACAACGCTGCCAAAGTGAATCTTAAAGAAATTGGAATGGTTCTTAAGAACGCACCAGCTACAGCTAAAAAATTAATTAGAGAAGCTGGTAGAAGTTTCAAAGGTGTGAAAGAATTAAAAACCCAAGCTAAAGCTATAGCTGATACTACTAGACTTAGAGACGCTAAAGCTGCCAAATATAGACGAGATGCAGAGACTCACGGTAAGAAAGCTCATGATGCTTTAGCTAATGGAGATTTTGTCGAGTATTATTCTCGTAAAGAAAAACAAGCGTTGAACACTATCTTAGAAGGTGAGGCAGGTAGACGTGCTGTTAAGGTTGAGAAAGATTTAAAACGCTTAACTAAGAAAATTAATAATCGTGAG
>CAZDRS010000708.1:0-1082 GCA_964507585.1 uncultured Dechloromonas sp. | reverse complement strand
CGGCAAGCAGATCGGATACTAGCGCATCGCAATCGGCACTGTCCACCGGCTTGCCCTCGTTGTAGCCGTAGGGCACGCAGTAGGTGGGCGAACCAGCGGCGCGGGCAGCGTGGATATCATTTTCCGAATCACCGATATGCAGGTTGCGGTCGGGCCGTACGCCGAACAGGCGGCAGGCATGCAGGATGGGCTCGGGATGCGGCTTTTTGTGGGCGGTCGTATCGCCGGAGACGATCACGTCGAAGAAATCGCTCATCCCCATGCGGTCGAGCAGCGCCTCGGTGAACATACCCGGCTTGTTGGTGACGACACCCATTTTCACACCGCTGGCTTTCCACGCTTTCAGGCCGTCGAGCACGCCCGGATAAATCAGCGTGAAACGGCCGTTGACCTCGGTGTAATGGCGCTTGAAGGATTCGATGGCGGCATGCAGGGCTTCGGCCGTGGGCGGCGTGTCGTGTGTCAGGCAACGCTCAACCAGCACGGCCATGCCCTTGCCGACGAAGCTGTGCACCTCGGCCTGGCTGCGTGGCGGGGCACCAATTTCATCGAGCATCAGGCGGCAGGCCTCGGCCAGATCGGCGATGGTGTCGAGCAGCGTACCGTCGAGATCGAAGGTGACAGATTGGAAGAAGCAGTGGTTAGTCATTAGTTGCTAGTTGCTAGTAACGGCGGGGGGTTCAAGGTTTTGCTAACGACTAGCGACTAACCGCTAACAACTCGGCGCGCAGGGCGCCGATGATCGAATCGTAGCGGTGCGGATCGCTGTCCTTGCCCGCCCCATAAACCGCCGAGCCGGCAACGAAGGCATCGACGCCGGCTCGGGCGATTTCGGCGATGTTGGCGGTGTTCACGCCGCCGTCGATTTCAAGGCGGATGCGCCGGCCGGTCTGCTGTTCGTAGGCATCCAGTTTGGCCCGCGCCTGCTTGGCCTTGGCGAGCGTTCCCGGAATGAACTTCTGCCCGCCAAAACCGGGGTTGACGCTCATCAGCAGGACGACGTCGATCTTGTCCATGACGTAGTCCATGTAGTCGAGCGGCGTCGCCGGGTTGAAGACCAGGCCGGCCTGGCAGCCGCCGTC
>CAZDRS010000707.1:0-1084 GCA_964507585.1 uncultured Dechloromonas sp. | reverse complement strand
ACCAACAAGGTGGCCTACACGCTGGCCAAGACCTTCACCAACCTGGGCTACGCCGCCTTCCGCCCGAACTTCCGCGGCGTTGGCGGCACCGAGGGCGTACATGACGAAGGCCGCGGCGAAACCGACGACCTGCTGGCGGTGATCGAGGATGCCAAGTGCCGTTGCGGCAACATCCCGGTGGCGCTGGCCGGCTTTTCGTTCGGCGCCTACTGCCAGACGCGCGTCGCCAAGCGCCTGACCGAGGCCGGCCATCCGGCGCAACGCCTGGTGCTGGTCGGCACCGCGGCCGGTTTTGTCGAAGGCACCCGCCAGTACGACACCGAGGCCGTACCGCACGACACCATCGTGATCCACGGCTCCAAGGACGAAACGGTGCCGCTCGACAACGTCTTCGACTGGGCGCTGCCGCTCGACCTGCCGGTCGTCGTCGTGCCCGGCGCCGACCATTTCTTCCACCGCCGGCTGCACGTCATCCGCGACATCATCACCCAGGCGTGGCGGCACTAAGCGCCGATCAACTCCGCAAGACCTATGGCAGCGCCGAAGTCGTCGCCGGCCTGTCTTTCGCCGTCGAAACCGGCACCTGCTTCGGCCTGCTCGGCCCGAACGGTGCCGGCAAGACGACGACGCTGCGCCTCTGCCTGGGGCTGACCGCCCCCGATAGCGGCACGGTCAGCCTGGGCGGCCATGCCATTCCGGCCGATGCCCAGGCGGCGAGGGCGCACGTCGGCGTGGTACCGCAGTTCGACAACCTCGACCCCGATTTCACCTGCGCCGAGAACCTGCTCGTCTTCGGCCGTTACTTCGGCCTGCCGGACGCCGCGATCAAGGCGCGCATCCCGCAACTGCTCGAATTCGCCGGCCTGGCCAGCAAGGCCGACGCCCGCATCGCAGCGCTCTCCGGCGGCATGAAGCGCCGGCTGACGTTGGCCCGCGCGCTGGTCAACGACCCGGACATCATCTTCCTCGACGAGCCGACCACCGGCCTCGACCCACAGGCCCGCCACCTGATCTGGGATCGCCTGAAGCAACTCAAGGCAGCCGGCAAAACGCTGATCCTGACCACGCATTTCATGGACGAGGC
>CAZDRS010000706.1:0-1085 GCA_964507585.1 uncultured Dechloromonas sp. | reverse complement strand
CAAATATTTATTAGCATTTGCTTGTTTTAAAAATCATTTAAGTTTGTTTCCTGGCTCTGAAGTTATTGAAAAATATCATGATAAGCTTTCAGGCTGGAAAACATCAAAGGGGACTATACAATTTTCCGTTGATCATCCAATACCCGATGATATATTAGCTGACATCATAAACACTAGAAAAAATGCAATTAACGGTAGCTAGGTAAATTGTTTTTATGACAAGTTTAGAACTAGACAACACTTAAGCTTATCAATGATTTTCATGATATAATCATAGATGAATAATCATAAACAAAAAGGTAAAATATGATACAAAAACAATCCAATGATCCTGATGTAGAAAAAGCCGCCGCCCAAGCGCACAAGATAGTTGAAACTACGCTAAAGCAGTTGCCTCGAGCACTAAGTTATGATTATGGCGGACATCAACTCAATATCGGAGATTATGGTGTGTGTGATTACTGCACAACATCTATTGCTGAATCCCAGCAAGCCGAAGTTGCTTTACGAGCTATAGCACAAAAGACAGAGGACCCTACAATTAAAGAGCATTTGCTAGTCGTATCAGAACTATTTAAACTTGAAGCAGAAACTGCCATCATTAGAGCAAAATTGCACAGTGGCCATGGTACGGAAAATATTATAAATACTATACTTGGGTTTAATTTTACTAGAAATATTGATGATAGTTATCAACATAGTCACAGTGGAGCCAAATAATATGACAAATACAGAGCTAGCTATATTACACCTGGAAAACTTGCGAAAGCTCATTACGCCCACGGGTTTGTTTTTGGCATCATCGAAAAATGTGGAGACTGGTTATGATAAAGCTTGGTTGCGAGACAATGTATATGAGGCGTTGGCATTTGAATATGCTGGCGATTGGGAAGTAGTTAGTAAAACATACCATACATTGCTAGATATATTTGATAAACATATAGATAAAATAAACTGGGCGATAACCAATAAACCATTTGAAAGCTGGCAGTTTATTCATGCTCGTTATAACCCAGAACCTCTAGAGGAATTTTGGGAGTCGTGGGGTAACAAACAGCACGATGCAGTAGGTGCTGTACTGTTTA
>CAZDRS010000705.1:0-1089 GCA_964507585.1 uncultured Dechloromonas sp. | reverse complement strand
CGCTTCAGCTTGGCGGCGGTCAGCAGGTCGAAGGAGTAATCGTCGGCGTCGCTTTCCTGGGCCTGCGAAAACTGGGCGTTGACCAGCTTCTCGGCCAGGGCGCCGATGTCGGACGAACTCAGCGCAACCACGGCGGAATTGCCGGAAGCGGCGGCCACCTGACGGGCGGCGCCGGCGGCGTAGGCGACCTGCATCGACTTCTTGGAGTGGCCGAGCGCCACATGGCCGATTTCGTGACCGACGACGCCGCGCACTTCATCATCGGTCATCATGTCCATCAGGCCGGAATAGACGCGCACGCAGCCGTTGTTCATGGCCCAGGCATTCACTTCCTTGGTCTCGTAGACCTTGTAGTTGATCGTCACGCCCTCGACGGCCTTTGGCATGGCCTTGACGATCCGGGCCAGGCGCAGCGCGTGCTTGCTTTTCGGTGCGGCGATCTTCGATTTGCCATCGAGCTCGGCGCAGGATTTTTCGGAGAGCTGCATCACATCGGCGTCGCTCAACGTGACGGCCTGGGTGGCCGCCTTGCCTGCTGTTACCAGGCCTTCGGCGTTGGCGGCGGACACCGTGGAGGAGCCAGTGTTGCTGCAGGCGGCGAGGAGCAGGGCCGCTACGGCCGCGGCGGGGATGGTTTTGGCAAAAAGCGGAGAAATTTTCATAACGGGAATCCTGTTTCGTTGGCGAAATGGCCGCGCCCCGGCGACCGCGGCCGAAATTTTATCACCACGACATAATTTGAAGCCCAATATTTATGCCATTCAAATTAGTCGACAACCCGCAGCGAGCCCGCACCAGCCCACTTGATCAACTGTATATAACAACAGTAATCCGTGCATATCACCGAGGTTTTGCGTATAGTTCATCCTCTCCCCAACCGTTCCCGAACAGCGATGGAAACCATCCGCATCCGCGGTGCGCGCACGCACAATCTGAAGAACATCAACCTCGACCTGCCGCGCGACCAACTCATCGTGATCACCGGCCTGTCCGGCTCCGGCAAGTCCTCGCTCGCCTTCGACACGCTGTACGCTGAGGGCCAGCGCCGCTATGTCGAATCGCTGTCGGCCTACGCCCGGCAGTTCCTGC
>CAZDRS010000704.1:0-1096 GCA_964507585.1 uncultured Dechloromonas sp. | reverse complement strand
GACAGGTAGCGCACCGGCGCATCGAGGTTGATCGGCCGCACACCGGCCCAGCACAGGCGAACGACCGCCTCGGGGTCGAAATCGAAGCGGCGCATGAAGCGGTTGCCGCGCATGATCCTGGCCAGCGGCGCGATGGGATAGACCCGAAAGCCGTACAGCGAATCGCCAATGCCCATCCACAGGGTTTCCAGGTTAGCCCAGCCGTTCGACACCTTGCGGCCATTGACGCGCAGGGCCGGCGCCTCGGGGCCGAAGACCGGCTTGCCAAGCACCATCTTTCCAGGCTCGGCCTGCGAGGCGGCCATGAAGGCGGGGATCAGGTCGGCCGGGTGCTGGCCGTCGGAGTCCATGGTCAGGGCATGGGTGTAACCCAAGGCGGCAGCCTGGGTAATGCCCTCCAGCACGGCAGCTCCCTTGCCGCGATTTTCCGGCAGGACGATCACCTTCAGATCGTCATCGCCGGCAGCCAGGGCCTGCAGGCTTTCAGCCGTGCCGTCCGTGCTGCCATCGACCACCACCCATACCGGCGCCCATTGCGCCCGCGCGGCCCGCACCGTGTCCAGTACGCCCGGCCCCGGGTTGTAGCTGGGAATCAGGACAAGATGGGTCGATGAACGAGCGGGCATGGCAAGGAATTTCAGGCAGAAACGCGAGCGGCAGGGTCGCTATTGTCGCCCAGCTCGGCACGAAAACAGGCTTCCAGCTCGCGCGTGAAAACCTGCACGTCGGCCGGCGGATCGAAGCGACGGCCAAGGCGGATGCGGCAATGCAGGGGCAACACCGGCCGGCGGAAAAGCGGCCAGGCCTTGCCCAGGTAGGGGGTCGAAAACTCGATCAGCAAGGTCTGCACCGGCACCTTGGCCCGGCTGGCGATCAGGCCGGTGGTCGGCATGCAGGGATCGAGCGGGAAATCGCGGGTGCGCGTACCTTCCGGGAAAATCACCAGATGGGCTCCCTCATCCAGGGCCTGGCGCGAATTGAGGATCATGTCGAGCGGCGCATCGTTGCGGATGTAATGGGCCAGCCGGGCGGCCGCACCGAACAGCAGGTTGTCCATCAGTGCCGCCTTCATCACGCACACCGCATTGGGCAGGCG
>CAZDRS010000703.1:0-1097 GCA_964507585.1 uncultured Dechloromonas sp. | reverse complement strand
CCGCCGGCCGACCCGGTTTCCCGCTTCCACCTCGGCAACGGGGCGCGCGTCGAGCGGCTCAACTACCTGGGCGACAGTTCGGCCAAGGGTTTCCGCCAGTCCTTCGGGCTGATGGTCAATTACCTGTACAGCCCGGACGACATCGAGGCCAACCTGGAAGCCTTTGCTACCCAGGGCAGCATCGTCATGTCGGCGACGGTCAGGCGGCTGGCCAAGAAAGCGTAGCGCTCAACTCAGGCCGAGGGCGGCCATCTTGCGGCGCAGGAAGGCGATCTGCGTCTGCAGCGGCAGTTGCTTGGGGCACAGGTCGTGGCAGCCGAGCAGCGACATGCAGCCGAAAACCCCGTCGTCGTCGCCGATCAATTCATAGAAATCGGCGTCGCTGCGCTGGTCGCGCGGATCGAGCCGGAAGCGGGCGATCTTGTTCAGGCCGATGGCGCCGACGAAGCCTTCCCGCATCTGCGCCGTGCCGCAACCGGCGATGCAGCAGCCGCACTCGATGCAGCGGTCAAGCTCATAGATGGCCTCGGCCGTAGCCGGCTCCATGGGGGCTTCCAGGGCATCGAGGTCGGCCGGCGTATTGCCGTGGATCCAGGTCTGCAGCCGCTCGCTGGTGCCGCGCATCCATTTGCCGGTATTTACCGACAGATCGCCGATCAGCTCGAAATAGGGCAGCGGGGCGAGGGTGATGTACGCGTCGAGGTCGCGGGTCAGCGTGCGGCAGGCCAGCCCGGGGCGACCGTTGATCAGCATGGCGCAACTGCCGCAGATGCCGGCGCGGCAGACGAAATCGAACTGCAGCGAGCCGTCCTGGTGCGCGCGGATATCGTTGAGGGCAATGAACAGCGTCATGCCGTCGGCCTCGTCGAGTTCGTAGTCCTGAAGGTGCGGCACGCTGGCCGGGTCGGCCGGATTGCAGCGCAGGATGCTGATGGTCAGGCGGCGGGGCTGGCCGGCGGTCGGCCGGCGACGGAGCAGGGGGATCATGGTTCTTCTCTGATGCGGGCATTCAGTCCGCGCAGGTGCGGGGGCAGCAAGTGGTGGAAGGGCATCAGCGCCTGCTGCACGGCATGGCGGTCGGCCTTGCCCAGGCCGGC
>CAZDRS010000702.1:0-1099 GCA_964507585.1 uncultured Dechloromonas sp. | reverse complement strand
TGGATGGAGACCCGCCAAAGCGGCTTAGGTTCATTTCCCGTTAAAACAAAAAGGGCGCCGGAAAGGCGCCCTCGTTCAGTCGTTTGGCGCGATTTATTCCTGCGGTACGGTTTCCGCAAACGACGGGCGCTGCATCAGCTTGTCGTACAGCTTGGCCAGGTTCGGATGGCTTTCCTGCCAATTGATATTCGGGAAGCGGAAGCACAGGTAACCGAGCGCCGTGCCGACGGCGATGTCGGCCATCGAGATGTGCGTGCCCATGCAGAAGCTCTTGTCGTCGAGTTCTTCCGCCATGAAGGCAAGGCCGCGCTCTACTTTGGCGAGTTGGCGGGCGATCCAGTCGGCGCTTTGTTCGTTGGCTGGGCGCTTGCGTTCCAGGAGGGCGGCGACGGCCGCGTCGCACAGGCCATCGGCGAGGGCCTCCCAGCGCTTGACCTCGATACGTTCGCGGTTGGGAGCGGGGAACAGCTTGTTGTTCGGCGTGACGTTGTCGATGTACTCGACGATGACGCGGGAGTCGAAGAGCGCCGTGTCGTCGTCGAGCAGCAGAACGGGAATCTTGCCCAGCGGATTGTAGTCCGGCACCTTGCTGTCGGCCGTCCAGGGTGAATCGACAGCAAAGTCATATTCAATCTTCTTTTCGGCCAGCACGATGCGTACTTTGCGCGTGTAGGGGCTGGTATGGGAGCCGATCAGCTTCATCGCGAGCTCTCTGATTTGGGGAGTTCGATTATAGCGTATGGGCAGCGCTTGTCCGGGAAGGTAAAATTACAGGATTACCGAAAAGGACGATTTTATGACTTTCAATCCCCTGACCGCCCTCTCCCCGCTCGATGGCCGTTATGCCGGCAAGGTCGATGCACTGCGCGAACATTTTTCCGAATTTGGCCTGATCCGGGCCCGTTTGAAGGTCGAAATCGAATGGCTGAAGGCCCTGTCGGCCGAGCCGCATTTTGCCGAGATCGCCGCCTTCTCGCCGGCTACCGTCGCTGAACTGGATGCGCTGGTCGCCAACTTCGGCCCCGAGCAGGCGGCCGAGGTGAAGGCCATCGAAGCCACCACCAACCACGACGTCAAGGCGCTGGAATACTGGATCAAG
>CAZDRS010000701.1:0-1099 GCA_964507585.1 uncultured Dechloromonas sp. | reverse complement strand
CCGTAACCGGCAAACTATAGCGCAATTCAAGGATTGCGATCTATCAAGACGTAGTGTTTGCGCACTGATTCAAGCACTTCAAAGGTACCGACAAATTCAGCTGGAATGACGCATGCATCACCCGGGCCGAATTCGGCGGCCTGCCCGTCGGTATCGGTGATGCGTATCCGCCCGGTGATGACGCAAAAGAACTCATCCTTGCCGGGGGCGAAGGCAATATTCCAGGCACCCGGCTCGCAGGCCCAGATACCGGCCGAGAGGTCGCCGTTGGCGCTCAGGAAGTGCTCCCAGGTCGTCCGTTGCGGGTTGCCGGCAACCAGGCGGTCAGGGCGGGGGCGGTCGTAGCTGGGGCTGGGAAGGTTGGCGGCGAAGGCGATCAGTTTCGGCATGGTGGTTTGAGCGGGCAGGGTAACGAGGCGCCATTTTCACCGGATAATGGGCAGATGAGGAATTTCTGCCTGTTTGTTCTCCTGCTTGCCTGTAGCCACGCCCGGGCGGTGCCGCTGGTTGCTGTCGACGTCGGCCACGGCGGACAGGATACCGGGGCGATCAGCGCCCGCGGTCGTAGCGAGTTTACTTTCAACCGCGATTTGGCCGGCGTGCTGGCGACGACCCTGCGTCAGCGCGAACTGGGCGTCAAGGAAGTCAATTTCGATGGCCGGATCGGTAGCCTTTACGCCCGGCCGCAAGCCGCCAATGGCAGCGATTTCTTTATTTCCATCCATCACGACTCGATCGGTGAAGCCTGGCTGCTGCCCTGGGAGTGGGAAGGGCAGGCGCAGACCTATACCGAGGTCAAGCGCGGCTACGGCATCTTCGTGTCGGCGCAGAATCCCGATCTGGCAACCAGCCTGCGCTGCGCCTCGGCCATTGGCGCCATGATGCGGCGGGCCGGTTTCGAACCCTCCACCTGGCATGCCCGCAAGCACCAGCCGGCCGATGCGGAAAACGGGGTCTGGTACTACGACAACCTCGTCGTGCTGTACCGGACGCGACTGCCGGCCGTGCTGTTCGAGGCCGGGGTCATCAAGCATCGCGACGAGGAACTGGAATTGCGCGACCCGGAGCGGCAGGCGCGTATGGCCGATGCCGTGGCGAC
>CAZDRS010000700.1:0-1100 GCA_964507585.1 uncultured Dechloromonas sp. | reverse complement strand
CGCCACGGGCTGCAGGAGGCCGATTACCGGGGCGAGCGCTTTGCCGATCACCCGCATGACCTGAAGGGCAACAACGACCTGCTGGTGCTGACCCGGCCGGACGTCATCGGCGGCATCCACCGCGATTACCTGGAAGCCGGCGCCGACATCCTCGAGACCTGCACCTTCAACTCGACCGCCGTGTCGCAGGCCGACTACAAGCTGGAAGCCGTCGTCTACGAATTGAACAGGGAAGGCGCCGCGCTGGCCCGCCGGCTGTGCGACGAATTCACTGCCGCCAACCCGGCCAAGCCGCGTTTCGTGGCCGGCGTGCTCGGCCCGACCAGCCGCACCGCGTCGATCTCGCCGGATGTGAACGACCCCGGCTACCGCAACGTCACCTTCGACGCGCTGGTCACCGACTACCTCGAAGCGATTCGCGGCCTGACCGACGGCGGGGCCGACATCCTGCTGGTCGAAACCGTCTTCGATACACTGAACGCCAAGGCCGCGCTGTTCGCCATCGAACAATTCTTCGAGCAAGCCGGCCGCCGCTGGCCGGTGATGATCTCGGGCACGATCACCGACGCCTCCGGCCGCACCCTCTCGGGCCAGACCGCCGAGGCCTTCTGGAACTCGCTGCGCCACGTGCAACCCCTGAGCTTCGGCCTGAACTGCGCGCTCGGTGCCAAGGAGTTGCGCCAGTACGTCGAGGAACTCTCCCGCGTCTGTGACTGCTACGTCTCGGCCCACCCGAACGCCGGCCTGCCCAACGCCTTCGGCGGCTACGACGAAACCGCCGACATGCTGGCCGACGAAATCGAGAGTTGGGCGAAAGCCGGGATTGTGAATATCGTCGGCGGCTGCTGCGGCACCTCGCCGGAACACATTGCTGCCATCGCCCGGCGTGTCGCGCCGGTCGCCCCGCGCGCCATTCCGGCCATTACCCCCGCCCTGCGCCTGTCCGGCCTGGAAGCCTTCAACGTCACGCCGGGCTCGCTGTATGTGAACGTCGGCGAACGCACCAACGTCACCGGCTCGCGCGCCTTTGCCCGCATGATCCTCGAAGGCCGCTTCGACGATGCGCTGGCCGTCGCCCGCCAGCAGGTCGAGAACGGCGC
>CAZDRS010000699.1:0-1102 GCA_964507585.1 uncultured Dechloromonas sp. | reverse complement strand
ACCGGCAACACGGCCAATCAGCCCGTGCCGGTCAACATGAGCGCCAACGCCAGCAACTCGATCGCCGGCAAGACGGTCGTGGATCTGGCGCTCAACTGCGGCGGCGAAGGTTACAACAGCACCCTGGTGTTGTGCAGCGACGGCACGGTGCACGCCTGCGGCTATAACGGTTATGGTCAGCTCGGCCTGGGTGACACCAATCAGCGCAACAACTTTGTGCAGTTGCCTGTGCTCTCCGGCATCACGCAGGTGGCAGCTGGCCGTGAGCGCTACACCGCTTACTACGCGGTCAAAAACGACGGCACCCTGTATTCGTGGGGCTACAACGGCAACGGCCAACTGGGCGATGGCACGACCAATCAGGCCAACGTCGCCATGCCGCGTGCCGGTGGCAGCCTCGCCGGTAAAACCATCGTCAAGGTGTTCGGCGCCTACGTTCACGCCTTTGCGCTGGACAGCACCGGTGCCTTGCACGCTTGGGGCGTCAACGACTACGGGCAACTGGGCAATGGCAACACGGCCAACCAGTACACCCCGGTGCAGGTGGCCACCAATGTGGTGGATGTCTATGCCGGCAGCTACGATTACCCGATCACCTACCTCAAGAAGGCGGACAAGACCCTGTGGGCTTGCGGCTATGGTGGCTACTGGGGCAACGCCAATGGCAGCTCGGGCGGCAACTGGAATCAGGTGCCGGTGGGGAACACCGTGGTCAAGGCCGTTCATGGCGGCACCGCGTCCTACAACTATGGCGCGGCACTGATGGAGAACGGCACAGTTTACGCCTGGGGTTACAACGGCAACGGCGGTCTTGGCTTGGGGGATGCGACGAACCGCAGCAGCGTGGAACTGGTGCGCATCGCGCAACGCAAGGTGGTGGACATTTCGTCTTACGGCTGGAGTTCCGAGCAGGGCTTGGTGTTTCTGCTCGACGACGGTCAGGTACTCGCCAGTGGTTATGCGGGCGAAGCGCAGTTACCCGAGGACGACAGCGAAACCAGCTACGTGCCTTACCCGGTGATCCTCTGATGCCGAACGCCGCATTGTCTGAGGCCATCAAGGAAGCCTATGCCAGCGCGCCATCGGAACAGATCATCCTGCA
>CAZDRS010000698.1:0-1105 GCA_964507585.1 uncultured Dechloromonas sp. | reverse complement strand
GTAAATTACCCCCGGACTCTAAAGCCCTCTGCTACTGAAAACGGGGGGACGTCGATGTCTGCAAGGTGCCCTTAGCGGACGTAGCAATCCTTCATTTCATAGGTGGGAAAAGTCAATTGGCATGGCTCACTGAGATTTCTTAGGGATCAGCACATAGTCGTAAATCAAACCCTTGCGCTTTTGTTTATCAGGTTGGTCCAGGGGGCCAGAACATCCCACATTCGCCGGCCCGAAGTATCTAAGCCAAAGCATTTCCATAACGCTTGGATACCGAGTAATGCGCGTATCGCTCCCGATAACTTCCCCTGTTTGTAAGTCCATCACTTCGTACTGAGTCTTCTCTAGCTTCCACGCAACGAGTTCCTCGTGACGGTGTGGCGTCGGCTGGTAGGCGTATTTGAAAACGTAACGAGCTTCCGGATGCTCAAGCGTCATCTTCCTCCATTGGCCGTTTGAAAACTCAATGTGATCGATCTTCCCAGCATCGCTGGAAGGGTGTTCCATGAATCTAAACTTTCGGTCACGGATCAACTCGTATCCACTCGGCATTGTGGAGTCATAGAATCCATCGACCTCAACTTGTCGTGATACCTTTATCCCAGCGTCGTTACACGCTCTTTGAAAATGCGATGCTATCCAAAGCTCTTCGACCCAAGGTAGCGCGAGCATCAATGTCACAGGGGCATGCAACATCAGCCAGCGTCCCCTGAAAGCCCCTAGCAGCCGGCTAAGGAATAGGGCAATTCCGATAATCAAGAGCGCATATACGCCAAAGATGGCTGACCCCATGGGCGTAATCTGAACACTGGTCATTTGAAGCCGGCTCAGCCTCGTATCGGAAAAGCGTAAGTCTAAGGCAGCCCCCAAAATATACAAATGGAATTTGTGCCGCTGTGCCAGCTATTGGCCGGTTGCTGCCAGCGAGGTGTAGCCGTATCGTAGCTACCTCCCATAAAACCTAGGCTTTGGTGGCCTTTATGGCACTGCTTTGGGGGTTGGCGAGTGTTGCAAGGTGCTGATTTATATAGAGTCAGTTATTGGCTAGTGATTCTGTTAATCCGTAGGTCCCTGGTTCGAGCCCAGGTCGGGGAGCCAAAGAATCAAG
>CAZDRS010000697.1:0-1106 GCA_964507585.1 uncultured Dechloromonas sp. | reverse complement strand
GCCGAAACCGCGCACGGCATCGGCATGATGGGCGTCGATCGCGTAGCCTGCCTGATGGCCAAGCCGGTCACGCCGTGCCCGGTCGAAGTCATGGGCCTCAAGTTCCCCAATCCGGTTGGCCTGGCTGCCGGCCTGGACAAGAACGGCGACCACATCGACGGGCTGGCCAAACTGGGTTTCGGCTTCATCGAAATCGGCACCATCACGCCGCGCCCGCAGGACGGCAACCCGAAACCGCGCCTGTTCCGCATCCCGGAAGCACAAGGCATCATCAACCGGATGGGTTTCAACAACGCCGGCGTCGACAAGTTGCTGGAAAACGTCCGCGCCGCCGAGTTCCCCAAGAAGGGCGGCATCCTCGGCATCAATATTGGCAAGAACGCCACGACACCAATCGAAAAGGCCGCCGACGATTACCTGATCTGCCTCGACAAGGTCTATAACGACGCCAGCTACGTTGCCGTCAATATCTCGTCGCCGAACACCAAGAACCTGCGCGAACTGCAGAAGGACGAGGCACTCGACGACCTGCTGTCGCAACTCAAGGCCCGCCAGTTGCAACTGGCGGACAAGAACGGCAAGTACGTGCCGATGGCGCTGAAGATTGCCCCCGACCTCGACGACGAGCAGATCACTGCCATTGCCGATGCCCTGCGCCGCCATCGCTTCGATGCGGTGATCGCCACCAACACCACCCTGTCGCGCGAAGGCGTCGAGGGCCTGCCCAACGCAGCCGAAACCGGCGGCCTCTCGGGCGCCCCGGTCTTCCGCAAATCGACCCAGGTGCTGAAAAAGCTGTCTTCCGCCCTGGCCGGCGAACTACCGATCATAGGCGTCGGCGGCATCATGGGCGGCGAAGATGCGGCCGAGAAGATCAAGGCCGGTGCCAGCCTGGTGCAGTTCTACAGCGGCTTCATCTACCGCGGCCCGGAACTGGTCGGCGAGGTGGCTGAAACACTGGCCATCATGCTGCGCCAGAAGAAGTAAAGCCCCACCGGTGCCGCGGTTGTTCTCTTTTTAGCGAAGCCCGATAATACGCAGCTTACGCCAACCTTACATATGAGCCACTATCTCTTCATCCTTGTCGGTGCGGTGTTGGTCAACAA
>CAZDRS010000696.1:0-1112 GCA_964507585.1 uncultured Dechloromonas sp. | reverse complement strand
CCTGTTTTTGCGCTCAGACGCTATCGAAATCTCGCGCTGTTGCCCCCCGCATACCCTCATGGGCAGGAAGGACCCATCAACTTTCCGCAGGGCTCCTCAATAGCCCTCTACGCATCAGCCATCAGCTGTACGCAGCGATCCGCATCTGTCGCTCTTCAAAGCGATGGCCTGCTTTCCTGCAGAAGTACTGCTTCACCAGATCTCGGGCTTTCGCAGTGCCGAATGCGGAATGCGTTCGGGCAACTGAGCGTTTTTCAAATGCACTGGACTTAGCGGCTTCGACCAGTGAGCATGTCTCGATAGGTCTGTCGATATCCTGCGATGATCATCGCCTGGTATCGGGGCAACCACACCCAGTCGAATGCCGGGGTGATGCTGCCGAACAGTCGCCAACGCGGCCTCCAGGTCAGTGTCATTGCTGCACACGACGGCCTGGTCATAAGCTCCTGTCCAGGCTCCAGCGATCAAGTCTGCTGCGAGATTGACGTCGGTTTTCTTTTCGTTGAAATCGTAGACCTGCACCATCTGCAGATCCGGGGCTTCGACGATCGGTTTTACCAGCCGTTGAAACGGCGTTGTCGCAAGGATCTTGCCTTCGATGATGGCAATCTTCTCTGGATACATTTTGCGCAGCGCCTGCAGATAACGCCGCTGACGTTGCGGGGACTCTGGGCTATCGCACATTCGACCCAGAACAGGCGCCGTGTAGTAGCGCACCTGGATGAGCTCAGTTTCAGGATCGAGCACGTGGTCACGGAACAGTGCGAACAGATCCAGCCACTTGAGCGTGGTCTTTCTCAACAACCCGTAGTAGAGGTTGTAGCCATCAACGTAGACAACCGTCCGCAAAAATCCATCTCCAGAAGTGACAAAGCCGCCCGAAGGCGGCCTGTCGCCCTAAGAGCACCTGGCCAAACCAGACGGTCAAAGGGTGAGTCGTGAGGAGACTATACACCAAATTTCAGATTGGCTTCAAGGCCTCTCTTTTCGGTCAATTTCGAACACATGCTTCTTGCACGCCGCTGTCCTGACCATAGCTGAAACTGTAGGCCCAAACCGGGTAAAACGCGACAGGGGGTGTTTTGGCATCTGTCATCACCATCCCGCACCAC
>CAZDRS010000695.1:0-1120 GCA_964507585.1 uncultured Dechloromonas sp. | reverse complement strand
GACCAAGGAAGCGATCCACCATGCCAAGGCGGCCGGTGTGCCGCTGGTGGTGGCGGTCAACAAGATCGACAAGCCGGATGCCAACCCGGATCGCGTCAAGCAGGAACTGGTTGCCGAAGGCGTCATCCCGGAAGAGTACGGCGGCGATTCGCCGTTCTGCCCGGTTTCCGCCAAGAAGGGCACCGGCATCGACGAGCTGCTCGAGCAGGTGCTGCTGCAGGCTGAAATTCTCGAACTGACGGCACAGAAGGATGCACCGGCCAAGGGCCTGATCATCGAAGCCCGCCTCGACAAGGGCCGCGGCGCCGTGGCCACCATGCTGGTTCAGTCCGGCACCCTGAAGCGCGGCGATGTCGTGCTGGCCGGCCAGGTGTTCGGCAAGGTGCGGGCGATGCTCGACGAGAACGGCAAGGCGATTACTGAGGCAGGGCCGTCCATTCCGGTCGAAATCCTTGGCCTGGCCGATGTGCCGGCCGCCGGTGAAGAAGCCATCGTGCTCAACGACGAGAAGAAGGCGCGTGAAATCGCCTTGTTCCGCCAGGGCAAGTTCCGCGACGTCAAGCTGGCCAAGCAGCAGGCCGCCAAGCTGGAAAACATGTTCCAGCAGATGGAAGAGGGCGAGGTCAAGACCCTGCCACTGATCGTCAAGGCCGACGTCCAAGGTTCGCAGGAAGCACTGGTGCAGACGCTGCAAAAGCTGTCTACCAACGAAGTTCGTGTTCAGGTCGTGCATGGTGCGGTCGGTGCGATCAGCGAATCCGACGTCAACCTGGCCCAGGCTTCGGGCGCCGTCATCATCGGCTTCAACATCCGGGCCGATGCCGGTGCGCGCAAGCTGGCCGAGAACTTCGGTGTCGATATCCGTTACTACAACGTGATCTACGACGCAGTCGACGAGGTCAAGGCAGCGCTGTCCGGCATGCTGGCCCCCGAGAAGCGCGAGCAGGTTACCGGTATGGTCGAGATCCGCCAGGTCTTCCACATCTCCAAGGTCGGTGCGATTGCCGGTTGCTACGTGCTGGAAGGTGTTATCAAGCGCGCTTCCCGCGTCCGTCTGCTGCGCAACAACGTCGTGCAGTGGGATGGCGAGCTCGATTCGCTCAAGCGCTTCAAGGACGAC
>CAZDRS010000694.1:0-1120 GCA_964507585.1 uncultured Dechloromonas sp. | reverse complement strand
CGGATGCGCTTTTCGACCTGCAGGATGTCGATTTCAGCTTCCAGCTGGGAAAGCAGGCGGTCGATACGGTCGCGGATGCTTTCCATCTCCAGCACTTCCTGCTTCTGCTCGAGTTTGAGCGGCAGGTGGGCGGCGATGGTATCGGCCAGGCGGCCGGCGTCCTCGATGCCGGCGATGGAGGAAAGAACCTCCGGCGGAATCTTCTTGTTCAGTTTGACGAACTGGTCGAACTGGGCGACCACGGCGCGACGCATGGCCTCGATCTCATGGTCTTCGATACCCGGTTGAGCCAATGGCGTGGCGGTGGCCATGAAGACGGCAGATTGAACGTCGATTGCTTCGACGTGGGCGCGCTGGGTACCTTCGACCAGCACCTTGACAGTGCCGTCCGGCAACTTGAGCATCTGCAGAATATTGGCCATGCAGCCGATACGGTACAGGTCGTCCGGTTCCGGCTCATCCTTGGCGGCCGATTTCTGCGCCAGCAACAGGATGTTCTTGCCGCCTTCCATGGCCATTTCGAGGGCCTTGATCGACTTCGGGCGGCCAACGAACAGCGGGATGACCATGTGCGGGAAGACGACGACATCGCGCAACGGCAGCAGCGGCAGTTCGACGGTTTCCGGGAGCGTGTTGGGGTTCGACATTACGATGCCTTTGAAATAGGTATGTAGCCCCTAGATAGGGGCGGGGAAACCGGGTTTCAAGAGCCCCCGGCTCAGTTCGAGCCGGAAACCTTGGGCTGGTCAGCGTAAATGAGCAGGGGCGGGGTGTCGCCAGCGATCATGTTCTCGTCGATGACCACCTTTTCGACATTCTCCATGCCCGGGAGTTCGTACATCGTGTCGAGCAGGGCATGTTCGATGATCGAACGCAGGCCGCGCGCTCCCGTCTTGCGCTCCAGCGCCTTCTTGGCGATGGCGGAAAGAGCGGCCGGGCGGATCTCCAGTTCGACATCTTCCATGCCGAACAGTTTCTGGTATTGCTTGACCAGCGCGTTCTTCGGCTCGGTCAGAATCTGCACCAGGGCAGATTCCTCAAGCTCGGTCAGCGTGGCAACGACCGGCAGGCGGCCGATCAGTTCCGGGATCAGGCCGAACTTGATGAGGTCTTCCGGTTC
>CAZDRS010000693.1:0-1121 GCA_964507585.1 uncultured Dechloromonas sp. | reverse complement strand
GACTCCAACGAAAACGCCTTCCGCATGGCGGCTTCGATGGCCTTCAAGGAAGGTATGAAGAAGGCTTCTCCGTCGCTGCTTGAGCCGATGATGGCTGTTGTTGTCGAAACCCCGGAAGACTACATGGGTAACGTCATGGGTGATCTGTCGTCCCGTCGTGGCATCGTTCAGGGTATGGACGATCTGCCTGGCGGTACGAAGGAAGTTCGTGCCGAGGTGCCGCTGTCCGAGATGTTCGGTTATGCCACCTCGTTGCGTTCTCTCTCTCAGGGTCGCGCCACCTACACGATGGAATTCAAGCACTACTCCGAAGCGCCGAAGAACGTCGCCGAGGCTGTCATCAACAAGAAGTAACCGTTTATTGGAGAACCGATAATGGCTAAGGAAAAATTCGAGCGTACGAAACCGCACGTAAACGTTGGCACGATTGGTCACGTTGACCACGGCAAGACCACGCTGACCGCTGCGATCACCACCGTGCTGTCCGCCAAGTTCGGCGGCGCTGCCAAGAAATACGATGAAATTGACGCTGCGCCGGAAGAAAAGGCCCGCGGTATTACGATTAACACCGCCCACGTCGAATACGAAACCGCCAACCGTCACTACGCCCACGTTGACTGCCCGGGCCACGCTGACTACGTCAAGAACATGATCACCGGTGCCGCCCAGATGGACGGCGCCATCCTGGTCTGCTCCGCCGCTGACGGCCCGATGCCGCAGACCCGCGAGCACATCCTGCTCGCCCGTCAGGTTGGTGTGCCGTACGTTCTGGTGTTCATGAACAAGTGCGACATGGTTGACGACGCCGAGCTGCTCGAGCTGGTCGAAATGGAACTGCGCGAACTGCTCTCCAAGTACGACTTCCCGGGCGACGACACCCCGATCATCCACGGCTCCGCACTGAAGGCCCTGGAAGGCGACCAGTCCGAAATCGGCGAGCCGTCCATCTTCCGTCTGGCTGATGCCCTGGATTCCTACATCCCGACCCCGGAGCGCGCTGTCGACATGCCGTTCCTGATGCCGGTCGAAGACGTCTTCTCCATCTCGGGTCGCGGTACCGTCGTGACCGGTCGTGTTGAGCGCGGCATCGTCAAGGTTGGCGAAGAAATCGAAATCGTCGG
>CAZDRS010000692.1:0-1126 GCA_964507585.1 uncultured Dechloromonas sp. | reverse complement strand
ATACAAATTTGACATCTGCTATAGAGCCTGGTTCACTTGGCAATAGGTCAGGTCGCAATTCAGGGGTTGGGTTTTCCGTTCCACCACCAGAAAACAACAACTCGCAACGATCAGCAAGTGAGAGTGGCGGCACCCAAATAACTCGTACATTCACTCCACCGATAATAGCTACAGCTTCAAATGATATATCATCAGCTACTACCTATGGCGGAAGTACGGTCAATTTTATTTCTGGCAAAGCACTTGATGCTACTAAGGATGCTAATGATGCTGTCATAGGTAAATCCCTGGCATCGAAAAATAATTTATCAGTTGGTTCAACGTTCACCGCCTATGGCTCAACTGTCACAGTAGCTGGTATTTATGATAGTGGCACAACATTTTCTAATGCAGGCTTAGTGTTTAGTTTGCCAACTTTACAAAGATTGTCAGGCCAGTCAAATGCTGTAACTAGCGCTACAGTAACTATAAATTCTATCGATAATGTCGATGGAGCTGTTAGTGCTATTAAGACGGTGATGGGTAATAGTGCCGACGTAGTTAGCAACCAAGAAACATCCAAACAGGCACTTGAACCACTGCAAAGTGTCAAATCAATATCTACCTTTAGCCTCGTAGCAGCACTTGTGGCTGGATCGGTGATCATATTATTAACGATGGTAATGATTGTTCGTGAACGGCGCCGAGAGATAGGTGTTATGAAGGCTATTGGAGCTACAAATAGTAAAATAGTGCTACAGTTTATTGCCGAAGCTATAACATTAACAACATTAGGTTTGTTTGTTGGTTTAGTTATTGGAATTGTTAGTTCGGGGCCACTGACAAAGGTACTAGTTAATAACAGTACATCTTCGACCGCTAGCCAGCAGGGTGGTTCTGGAGCTGGACGGGGACCCGGTGGTTTTAGAGGTCTTGGTAATACTGGACTGCGAGATATCCGAACAGTAAAAGCAAACATTGGTCCAGAAGTATTTGTTTATGGTTTTAGCGCGGCGCTTATCATAGCTATTGTTGGTAGTGCATTACCGGCGTTATTGATAAGCAAAGTAAGACCAGCAGAAATAATGAGGGCAGAATAATGATAGAAGTTAAAGATCTTAAAAAAGTGTTTAAATCAGGTGATACA
>CAZDRS010000691.1:0-1126 GCA_964507585.1 uncultured Dechloromonas sp. | reverse complement strand
CGCTTGGCGGCGATCTCGAAGGTGGTGCGGGTGCGCGTCGAGTTCTCGAAGAACAGGTTGAAGACGCTCTTGCCGCGCAGCAGCGGCACCTTCTTGACCTCGCGGGCCGACACTTCCATGAAGGACTCGGCGGTATCGAGAATCTGGTTCAGGATGGCCTTGGGCAGGCCTTCGATGGACAGCAGATGGGCGAGTTCGCCGTTCTTGTTCAACTGCGGGTTATGCATGTTCCAGCCTCCAGGCGAGTTGAGCGTCATCCTTGCGTTCGAGCACCAGGCTTTGGCCGTCGCCGAGCGCCACATCCCAGATGCCGTAGGTCGCCGCCACCGGCAGCTCGCGCCCGCCACGGTCGGCCAGCACGGCCAGTTCGACCGCCGCCGGGCGGCCGTAGTCGAACAGTTCGTTGATCGCTGCCCGCGTCGTGCGGCCGGTGTAGAGCACATCGTCGACCAGGATGATGTGCCGGCCTTCGACATCGAAGGGAATCACCGTCGGCCGGCACTGCGGGTGCAAGCCCTTCTCGGAAAAATCGTCGCGGTAGAAGGAAACGTCGATCAGACCGATCTCCTCGGTCAGGCCGAGCAGTTCCTTCAGGCGCTCGGCAATCCAGGCGCCACCGCTGTAGATGCCGACCAGCGCCGGGTTCTTCGAGAGTTGCGGCCGGATCAGGTCGGCCAACTGGCGACACTGGGCCTCGGCATCAGGCAGAGGGTTGGGTAGGGGTGACATGCTGCGCGCTTTCGAACCAGGTTTGAAGGATGAGTTGCGCCGCCACCGCATCGAGCAGCGGCTTGGCGGATTTGCTGTTGCGGCCGGTTTCCCGCAGGCGGGCCTCGGCATCGAGCGAGGTCAGGCGCTCATCGGCAAAGGAAACTGGCAGGTTGAAACGCCGAACCAGGCGTTCGCCGAACTTGTTGGCCAAACGGGTCATTTCGTGTGGCGTGCCATCGGCGTGGGTGGGCAGGCCGACGACCAGGCGCTCCGGCTGCCATTCGGCAATCAGCTTGCCGATGGCGGCAAAGCGGTCGTCGTTCGATTCGGCATGGATGACGGTCAGCGGGTGGGCGCTGCCGAGCAGGGTTTCGCCGGTGGCAACGCCAATACGCTTTTCGCCGAAGTCGAAGGC
>CAZDRS010000690.1:0-1127 GCA_964507585.1 uncultured Dechloromonas sp. | reverse complement strand
TACTACGGCGACCTGATCACCTGGACGGCCATCGGCGCCCGCACCACCGAATCGCAGACCCACCGCGAAATGTCGTCCGGCCTGTCGACCCCGGTCGGCTTCAAGAACGCCACCAGCGGCGACCTGACCGTGGCCACCAACGCCATCCTGTCGGCCTCGCGCCCACACTCCTTCCTCGGTCTGAACAACGATGGCCGCGTCGCCATCGTCCGCACCAAGGGCAATCCGCACGGCCACGTCGTGCTGCGCGGCGGCGACAGCGGCCCGAACTACGACACCGTGTCGATTGCCGTCGCCGAACAGGCCATGGTCAAGGCCAAGCTGCCGACCAACATCGTCGTCGATTGCTCGCACGCCAACAGCTCCAAGAAGCCGGAACTGCAACCGCTGGTCATGGCCGATGTGGTCAACCAGATCCGTGCCGGCAACAAGTCGGTGCTCGGCGTGATGGTCGAATCGAACATCGAAGCCGGCAACCAGTCGATTCCGGCCGACCTGTCGCAACTGAAATACGGCTGCTCGGTCACCGACGGCTGTGTCGGCTGGGAAACCACCGAGAAAATGATCCGCGACGCTGCCGTCCTGCTGCGCGACGTGCTGCCGGAACGTCTGGGCTAATCGACTCCGCATGAACCTGATCATCCAGGGCGGTGCCCTGCCCACTTTCCTGCTCGAACGCATCGTTTCCGCCACTGGCGCCAGCGCTGTCGAACCGCGCCCGCCGCAGGTCGTCTGCCTGAAGGGCACCAGCCGCACCGTCGAATTCGATGCGTTGATCCCGCTCATCGAAGCCGAAAAGCTCGACTGGGCCTTCGCCCAGCCCGGCAAGAAGCTTTCTGACTTTGGCCTGATCTGCTTCGATATGGATTCGACGCTGATCACTATCGAGTGCATCGACGAACTGGCCGATTTTGCCGGCAAGAAGGAAGAAGTTTCCGCCGTCACCGAAGCCGCCATGCGCGGCGAAATCGACTACCGCGAAAGCCTGCGCCGTCGCCTGGCCCTGCTCGCCGGGCTGGATGCCCGCGTGCTGGCCCGGGTTTTCGGCGAACGCCTGCTGCTCTCGCATGGCGCCCGCGAACTGCTTGAAGCCTGCCAAAACGCCGGTCTGCGCACCGCCATCCTGT
>CAZDRS010000689.1:0-1127 GCA_964507585.1 uncultured Dechloromonas sp. | reverse complement strand
CGCCGACGCAGAAGCCGTCCATGTTGCCGACGCGCATGTTGGCGACCATCTGCGGTGGCGGCACGGTGATGGTCTTGACATCCTTGAGCGGGTTGATGCCCTGCGCCGCCAGCCAGTAGTACAGCCACATGGCGTGGGTGCCGGTCGGAAAAGTCTGGGCGAAGGTGTATTCGCGCTCCTTCCTGGCCACCAGCTTGGCCAGGCCGGGGCCATCGATGGCGCCCTTGTCCTTGAGCTGGTTGGAAAGCGTGATGGCCTGGCCATTGTTGTTCAGGCTCATCAGCACGTTCATGTCCTTCTTCGGGCCGCCAACCCCGAGCTGCACGCCGTAGACCAGGCCATACAGCACGTGTGCCGCATCGAGTTCGCCGTTGACCAGCTTGTCGCGCACCGAAGCCCAGGAAGCCTCCTTGGACGGAATGATCTTGATGCCGTACTTCTCGTCGAATTTGTTGACCGCCGCCATCACCACCGAGGCGCAATCGGTGAGCGGGATGAAGCCGATGCGGACTTCCTTCTTTTCGGGGGCGTCGGAGCCAGCGGCCCAGGCACCGCTGCGCGCGCCGGGGGGAACCATGGCCATCAGAGATGCTCCCAGAGCTGTTGAACAAAATTCACGACGTGAAAGGATTGGCGTACGGGCATCGACGGCTTTTTTATCTTCCATTGCTTGCTCCTTGATTACAAAAATCGAAAAACAAAATAGGCGTCGCACCCGCACCGCCAATCGGCAGCGCGGATGGACGCCTTTGTCCTGTGCGGGAAATTCCCCCGCTCCCGCCCGGCCGCCTTTGACCGTGCGCTTTGACAGGACTATTGCAATGGCCGTGCCATGATCTAGTTATTTTGTACTAGTGCAAAATAACTACTTATTTTTCAGCAACTTGGATTTCGATTTTCCGGGCGGGGCGCCCGATGGGCGATGCACTATTGCAGTGCAACAGGCGCCCCTTTCGCACTGTGCTAGAGCAGCACCCGCGCCATGTCGATGACGTCGCGCGCCACCTTGGCCATGCTCTGGCCGCGCTCCATCGCCAGCTTGCGCATGGCGTGGTAGGCCGCATCCTCATCGAGGCCGCGCGCCTTCATCAGCACGCCCTTGGCCTTGTCGACCAGCTTGCGGTCGG
>CAZDRS010000688.1:0-1130 GCA_964507585.1 uncultured Dechloromonas sp. | reverse complement strand
TGGTTTCGCGCCACCTGAAGGCGGCGCGCACAATCCACATTATGCCTCGGCATGTCGTGGCGGCGCTGTTCGTCTTCCTCGCCCTGGTCTTTTCGACCTCGCTGCTGTTCTCCTGGTTGTCGGTACATTTTCGCCTGCCGCTGATCGAGGATCTGCTGGTCAAGCTGCAGTTGCAGGAAAGCCAGAAAACCCGCAGCTACCTTGATAACAACCTGCAATTGATGGCGGCTCGCCTGGGCGAGTTGCAGGGGCAGGTGTTGCAGCTTGATGCGCTTGGCGACCGGGTTTCCGGCCTGGCGGGTGTGCAGCGCGAACGGCCGCCGGTATCGGTCAAGGCGCCGCAAGGCGGGCCGTATCTGCCGGCCCCGTTGACGCCATACGCCTTGCAGGACGAAATCGACCGCCTGGCCGGTGAGATTGAGCGGCACGGTGACGATCTGGCTTTTCTGGAGTCGCGCCTGCTCGAAAAACGTGTCAAGGAGCGCCTGATGCCCACGACGCTTCCGGTCAAGGATGCTGCCCTCGGTTCGGTTTTCGGCTATCGAACCGATCCGATTGCCGGCCAGCGCTCGATGCACGAGGGGCTCGATTTTTCCGCCGAGCCAGGTACGCCGGTTGTCGCCGCAGCCGATGGCGTGGTGCTGGCGGCCAGCTACCACCCCGAGTATGGCAATCTGATCGAGGTCGATCACGGGCAGGGGCTGGTTACGCGCTATGCTCACCTGTCGCGCATGGATGTCACACCCGGCTCCCTGGTCAGGCGGGGTGCCCGTCTCGGGGCGGTGGGCAACACCGGCCGGTCGACCGGGCCGCATCTGCATTTCGAGGTGCGCACCTTCGGCGTGGCCCAGAATCCGGCGCAATTCCTCAGGCAGGGTGAAGAATTCGCCTCGCTCAAGCGCCGCTGAACAGAACGCCGGCTTGATTTAGGTCACCATCATCGCCGGGTGGGGGCATGTTAGAATCAGCCCTTTGCCGCCCCCCGCGCAACCACCTTACATCGCGATGATATCCGGCCTACTCAAGAAGATTTTCGGCAGCCGCAACGACCGGCTGATCAAGCAATATTCCCAGACCGTCAAGCGCATCAATGCGTTCGAGCCGGCCATGCAGGCGCTCTCCGACGAGCA
>CAZDRS010000687.1:0-1139 GCA_964507585.1 uncultured Dechloromonas sp. | reverse complement strand
CCGTTCAACGTGGCCCGCATGGTCCACACCAACCTGCTGATCGTGTGGCTGCTGTTTGGCTTCATGGGCGGCGCGTACTACATGATCCCGGAAGAGTCCGAGACCGAACTGTTCAGCCCGAAGCTTGCGCTGGCCATGTTCTGGATCTTCCTGGTCGCTGGCGCGCTGACCATCGTCGGCTACCTGGCTGTTCCGTACGCCACCCTGGCTGAACTGACCGGCAACAACATCCTCGAAACGATGGGTCGCGAGTTCCTCGAACAGCCGCTGCCGACCAAGCTCGGCATCGTCGTCGTGGCACTGGCCTTCCTGTTCAACATCACCCTGACGGTGCTGAAGGGCAAGAAGACCTCCATCTCGATCGTGCTGCTGCTCGGTTTGTGGGGCCTCGCCGTCTTCTTCCTGTTCTCGTTCTACAACCCGGTGAACGTCGTTCTCGACAAGTTCTTCTGGTGGTGGACCGTGCACCTCTGGGTGGAAGGCGTATGGGAACTGATCCTCGGCTCCTTCCTGGCCTTCGTGCTGATCAAGACGACCGGTGTTGACCGTGAAGTGATCGAAAAGTGGCTGTACGTCATCGTCACCCTGACGCTGATCACCGGCATCATCGGTACGGGTCACCACTACTTCTGGATCGGTACGCCGGAATACTGGCAGTGGTGGGGTTCCATCTTCTCCGCTCTGGAACCGATCCCGTTCTTCGCCATGACCGTCTTCGCCTTCAACATGGTGAACCGTCGTCGCCGCGAGCACCCGAACAAGGCCGCCGTCCTGTGGGCCCTGGGTACCGGCGTGATGGCCTTCCTCGGCGCTGGCGTGTGGGGCTTCCTGCACACCCTGGCTCCGGTCAACTACTACACCCATGGTACGCAGATCACCGCTGCCCACGGCCACATGGCGTTCTACGGCGCCTACGCCATGGTCAACCTGATGATGATCTCCTACGCCATGCCGATCCTGCGCGGCCGTGCTGCCAACAGCAACAAGTCCCAGGTTCTGGAAATGTGGTCGTTCTGGCTGATGACCGTCGCCATCGTCTTCATCACCCTGTTCCTGACCGCCGCCGGTATCCTCCAGGTTTGGCTGCAGCGCGTTTCCGACGCTCCGCTGCCCTTCATGGTGGCCCAGGACAAGATCGC
>CAZDRS010000686.1:0-1139 GCA_964507585.1 uncultured Dechloromonas sp. | reverse complement strand
GCCCGGGCCAGCGCACTGGGCGAGTTCTTCGAACGCCTGTCGTGCAACTACTTCTGGAACCACTACGCCCTGGGTGACGCCATCGGCGGCAGCGAATTTGCCCACTACCCGCGTGAACGCTGGTTCCCGCTCGATAGCGAAGCCTGGCCGGCCGAACTGCTGACGCCGGAGTTGCAAGCCTTCTACAACCCGGAAGGCAGCATCCCGGCCGAGGCGCTGGTCGACATGAACTCCGGCCAGTACGAACGCGGCATTTGCGCCATTCCCTATGTGCGCCAACGCGACGGCGCCGAGGTTTATTTTCCGGTCAACATCATCAGCAACCTGTATGTCAGCAACGGCATGTCGGCCGGCAACACGCCCGCCGAAGCCCGCGCCCAGGCCCTTTCGGAAGTCCTCGAACGCTACGTCAAGTTCAAGGTCATCGCCGAAGGCCTCTGCCTGCCGGAGGTTCCGGACGAGGTCATCGCCCGCTACCCGGGTATTGCTGCCGGCATTGCGGGATTGCGCGCGGCCGGCTTCGGCATCCGCGTCAAGGATGCCTCGCTCGGCGGCCAGTATCCGGTGATGTGCGTGACCATGCTCAACCCGCACGACCAGGGCGTGTTCGCCAGCTTCGGCGCCCATCCCCGTTTCGAGATCGCCCTCGAACGGGCGCTGACCGAACTGCTGCAAGGCCGCGCCCTGGAGGCGCTCGACGGCTTCCCGCCGCCGGGCTTCGACCTCGACGAAGTGGCCAGCGCTCCCAACATCGAAATCCACTTCGTCGACTCCAGCGGCATCGTGCACTGGAATTTCTTCGATGAAACGCCGGACTATGAATTCGCCGACTGGAATTTCAACGACCTGGAAAGCGGCAAGACCACCGACGACTACGCCTGGCTGGCCGAACGCATCCATGCCGACGGCCACGATATCTACATCGCCGATTTCGACCATCTGGGCGTTTACGCCTGCCGCATCCTGGTGCCGGGCATGTCCGAGATCTACCCCATCGACGAACTGGAGTGGGAAAACAACAGCAACGGCGCGGTCGTGCGCCCGGCCATCGTCAACCTGGCCGAACTCGACGACGACCAGTGCGCCCAGCTGGCCGAAATCCTCAACGAACTGAACATCGCCGACGAAAAGCCGGTCGC
>CAZDRS010000685.1:0-1141 GCA_964507585.1 uncultured Dechloromonas sp. | reverse complement strand
AACAACAACTTGCCATGTTTTCTTATCCCAAATTAATTTAGTTAAAAAACTCTTTTTATTATTGTAAATAATTCTTGGAACTAATATACCATTTAGATTAAGGTAATTCATAAAATTTATTTCTAGTTCGATTTCACTCAATGGCTTTTTTTCTAGCCTATAAATTCTAACAACAACTTTTTTCACATCAGTTTCCACGATTATAGTAGTATTTTCGATACCGCTAGTTGCCAAACTATACCTATAAAGCACTAAACCATATTTAGCTAAAATGGCCACCACAGCATCAACCGTTACTTTAAATTGCTTATCTGGTTCGAGCTTCATATCTATATTATTGCATTAAATCGAACTATTAGTTAAATTGATCACCGATACCACTACGCTCGCGGTATTGCCTGTTTCAAAACAACTCAAGGTTGTTTTGGTCAGCTTCTTCTTTGCCCTGGTTTTCGATGTACCGACGAATGATCTATTCGTAGATGTCAACTGCACTAACAAGGTAACCTGCCGACCAAATACCAAGAAAGTCGACTCACACCTAATACGTTATTCTATAGAAGAAGCTGCAAAGCATTGTAAAGGTGGGTTGTTGATAACCCACGCTGAGGCATAAGTTTATCTTTCCAAGCCCCAAATCTACCATCTAATGGGTTTATTAGGTTGTCTATTTTTGCTAGTTACAAATTAACAAGAAAGCTGTATACTAGTTTGAAATATTATAGGAGAATAGCCGGTGTCAAACAGCTCACATTCAATAGTTGTAAAAAACCTAAAAAAGTCTTTTGGCGATAACGAAGTGCTTAAAGGCATTAACATTACAGTTGAGCGCGGTACAATGCTAGCCCTACTGGGGCCAAATGGCGCAGGTAAAACTACTACAGTTCGTATTCTAAGTACTTTGCTGAGTTTCGATAGTGGTACGGTAACAGTTGAGGGCTATGATGTTAAAGAAGATGCCGACAAAGTTCGCAAAGTTATTGGTTTGACCGGTCAATCAGCAGCCGTAGATGAACTACTTACTGGTCGTGAAAACTTAGTTATGATGGGTAGGCTCTATCGTTTAACTAAAGACAGCGCCAAGGCACGCGCCGATGAACTATTAGAAGAGTTTGACCTAGTTAAAGCTGCCGATAGACCT
>CAZDRS010000684.1:0-1143 GCA_964507585.1 uncultured Dechloromonas sp. | reverse complement strand
TGGCCCAATGTGGTAGATTCGGGGCAGTGAATGATTTCACTGCCCTTTTTTATTGTTCGCTATGACAGCATTGACTTGGGCCATTCGGCTCATCATCTTCGTCGCTCTGACGCTATTCGCCATTTTGAATACCGAACCGGTCAGTCTGCGCTTCTTCGCCGGTTATGTCTGGCAGGCGCCGCTGGTATTGGTATTGCTGGCTTTTTTCGTCGGTGGCGTCATTCTCGGCGCGCTTTCCCTGCTCGGCGTGATTTTCCGTCAGCGGCGTGAGATTGCGCGCCTGAAGCGTGCGATTGGTCGCAAGCCGGAGGTGCCGGATATCGTGGTGCCGCCAGCCGTATGAACGAACTGATCGAATACTGGCAGTTTCTGCTCATCCCGGTTTTTTTTGGCCTTGGCTGGGCGGCGGCACGAGTCGATATGCGGCAGGTGGTGCATGAATCCCGTGCCATGCCACGATCCTATTTTCAGGGCCTGAATTTCTTGCTCAACGAGCAGCCGGACAAGGCGATCGACTCCTTCCTGGAGGTTGCCAAGGTTGATTCACAAACTGTGGAATTGCATTTTGCCTTGGGCAATTTGTTTCGCCGGCGTGGCGAAACAGAGCGTGCCATTCGCATGCACCAGAACCTGATCGATTTGCCCGATTTGGAGGAGCGTATCCGTTTGCAGGCGCTTTCCGAACTGGGCCAGGATTATCTGAAGGCGGGCCTGCTCGACCGAGCCGAAGAAATTTTCAATAAATTGCTCGGCACCGTATTCGAAGAAGATGCAAAGCGCAATTTGCTGGAAATTTACCAATCTGAGAAAGAATGGCTGAAGGCGGTTGCGATCGCTCGCGAATTACCGGATGTTGCCTCGCATCGAGAAATTGCCGAGTACTACTGCGAGTTGGCCGCTAACGAAATCATGCGTTCGCGGCCCGATGCGGCCCGTGAATACCTCGATGTTGCGATGCAGGAAAACCGCAAATGCGTGCGCGCCAGCTTGTTGCAGGGCGATCTGTTGTTGCAGGAAGGCCGATTGCAGGAGGCTATCGAAGCCTGGCAGCGCATCGAGCAGCAGGATCCGGCCTATCTGGCACTGGTTGCCCAGCGCCTGCTCGAAACTTATCGTAAGTTGGAACGCCCAGCCGAAGGCATT
>CAZDRS010000683.1:0-1146 GCA_964507585.1 uncultured Dechloromonas sp. | reverse complement strand
GCCGCGAAGGCGAAAAGCTGTTCCTGAAGGGCGAAAAGTGCTTCACCGACAAGTGCGCCATCGAGCGTCGTTCGTACGCTCCGGGCCAGCACGGTCAGAAGTCTGGCGCCCGCCTGTCTGACTATGGCGTTCACCTGCGCGCCAAGCAGAAGATCCGTCGCGTCTACGGCGTGCTGGAAGGCCAGTTCCGCAAGACCTTTGCCGAAGCTGAGCGCCGCAAAGGCCAGACCGGTGAAAACCTGCTGCAGCTGCTGGAAGCCCGTCTGGACTCCGTCGCTTACCGCATGGGTTTTGGTGCCTCCCGCACCGAGTCCCGTCAGATCGTCCGTCACAACGGCGTTCTGGTTAACGGAAAGCGCGTCAATATTCCGTCCTTCATCGTCAAGCCGGGCGACGTCGTCCAGCTGACCGATCGTGCTCGCGCTTCCCTGCGTTGCAAGGCCGCCCTCGAGGCTGCCGAATCCCGCGGTTTCCCGGAGTGGATTTCGGTTGACGTCAAGGAAGGCAAGGGCACGTTCAAGGCCATGCCGCAGCGCTCCGAGCTGCCGGCGACCCTGAACGAAGGTCTCGTCATCGAACTTTACTCGAAGTAAGCACTGAGCAGAGGATCTAGCCCATGCAAAGCAGTGGACTTCTGAAACCCCGCATCATCGACGTGCAGAGCGTTTCGCCCGTGCAGGCCAAGGTGGTCATGGAGCCGTTTGAACGCGGCTATGGCCATACCCTTGGTAACGCACTGCGTCGCATCCTGCTGTCGTCGATGGTCGGTTATGCACCGACCGAAGTTGGTATCGACGGCGTGCTCCACGAGTACTCCACCGTTGATGGCGTTCAGGAAGATGTCGTCGATATCCTTCTGAACCTGAAGGGCATCGTCTTCAAGTTGCATAATCGCGATGTCGTCAATCTCAAGCTGGTCAAGGAAGGTGAGGGCGCCGTTCGTGCTGGTGACATCGAGTTGCCGCACGACGTCGAAATCATCAATCCGGAACACGTGATCGCTCACCTCTCCCCGGGCGGCAAGCTCGCCATGGAGATCAAGGTTGAAAAGGGTCGCGGCTATGTGCCGGGTAACGTGCGCAATCTTGGCGACGCCAAGACCATCGGCAAGCTCGTGCTGGACGCTTCGTTCAGCCCGATCCGCCG
>CAZDRS010000682.1:0-1146 GCA_964507585.1 uncultured Dechloromonas sp. | reverse complement strand
CGCCGCTGCGACGACACGATCTGCCGCCACCAGGCGGGCAGCACCGCCTCCCGGGAAGAGCCTTCGGCCACGCTCAGACAACCCCGGCCAGCTTGTTACGGATAGCTGTCCAGCCCCGCCACAGGAAAAAACCACGCTGCGCCCAGCGCCAGGCCCGCTTCGGGCGTGCCACGACAACCGCCGCCACGGCAACGCCGACTGCCGCCGGATGATGCTTCAGCCAATCGACCCCGTCGAGCACCGCGTCCCCCTTGGCCAGCGCGGCCTCCAGCGGTGCGGCATGGTGCGCCAGCTGGCGTCGCTGCTCGGCGATGCGCACCTGCAGCGCACCGTGGCGTGTCGCCAGTTCGAGCAGCTTGGGATTCATTCTGGCTTGTTGCGATAGCGGCGCAATTGCGCCATGTCGGCTTCCAGCTCGGAAAGGCTGGCCTTGAACATCTTGCTCGGCTGGCTGGCCTGACGCTTCAGCGAACTGACCAGAAACAGCCCGCCACCGACAAAGAGGGCAGCAAATACGCCAAAGACGACCACCCGCTGCTCCCAGAACGCCAAGGCGATGCAGCAGATAAACATCACCACGCCCAGCGCGAGCAGGAAAGCTGCCCCGATCGCCTTGGCCCACAACGACATGAGGCGGAATTTCTCCTCCTCCAGTTCGGTGACCAAAAGCTCGGCACGCGTCTTGCCGATCGCGATCAGCGTCGCGACGAGATTTTTCAAGGAGGCGAAAAGGCCTTCGCGGCCCTCCTCGCCCCCCATGGAGTACGACATGCGCTTAGCGACGGCCGATCAGGACGCCCAGCGCCAGGCCCAGCGCGGCAGCAACGCCGACGGCTTTCCACGGCTGCTCATGCACGAAATCGTCGGTGGCGCGCGCAGCAGCCTTGGTCTTGTCGACCACCGCGGCTTCCAGGTCGAGCACACGCTCCTTGGCATCGCGCAGGCGAACACCCAGGCGCTCACGCAGCTCGCCAACCTTTTCGCCGGCAGCGCCAGCGGTGGCACGCAGCAATTCTTCGGTGTCGGAAATGACGACCTTCAGGTCGGAAACCAGCTTTTCCTTGTTGGCAACGCTCATTTGTTCAGACATTTTCAACCTCGTTGTTGGTCGGTTAATAAGGACACTTCAAGGTTATCCCTTGCTCG
>CAZDRS010000681.1:0-1149 GCA_964507585.1 uncultured Dechloromonas sp. | reverse complement strand
AAATCAGGATCTGTTACTATTAGTCTATATGAACTTATAAAAATAGTAGCTAGTGGCCAGTATATTGAGTTTGATATTTTACAAAATAGTGACACTGGCGACCGTGAGATTGTCGAACTGATAAACGCGCACCAACAAATATGCGCAACTGACGCTAGTGAATATAATAAAAATATCTCATTGCCGTTATCTAGCAAGGTTCGAGTAGCAGAAAATATATATAAAATATCACCCAATGAAAATCTTGTCAGATTGCTATCAAATGATAATGACCATTACCCGACATCAAATAGTGAAATTAAAATCAAATCAAATCCTAAAAACGATATTGAATTATCAAATATTATTATCGATACATACAGCTATAATCAGCCTGAATCAAACTACAATCAACGAATGCGAGTTATTGAAACTTGGTCAATGAATGACTATCAAAACACTGGTGAATATGCTGCATTTACGTGTACTGTTCAAACCGAATTAAGTCTATATGACATCTTTCTAATCTGTTCTAGCACAGGATCTATTGCGACCTGGAAACCACCAACACCAAGATTTGGCTATGTGGACTTTAGTGCCGAGAGCAATGTAGAGAGCTTAGTGCAAAAAATATTTGATGCCTCTACTACATACGCTTCAATCGCCGAGACAAAAGACATAGATCCTAGCCCGTGGCTATTGTTGGGTCACAATGTTCAAGCAACACTACACTTGAGCTGGCCAACTGTTAAGCTATTATTATCAAAAAGTTTAATCGGATATACAAGTAAAAAAACACAAGTCATAACTGAACAATTATACAGGCATATGTCTGAAAACTTCCCAATATTCAACGAATATTACACCAGTGAAAAAACCTAGTAGAAAAACTTGCTAAAAATACACTAATGTATTAATATGTTAGTTGATTTACCAAAGACAGCGACAGGTTTATGCCTTAATATGTCGCCGAGGTTACATACAATTGTAATTTACAGTCTTTAGTATTTTCTAAAGACTTTTTTGGTAGTAGATCATTTACAAACATAGAACAAATTGTTCTATAAGGTCGAATTTGTAAAATAATAACTGAAGGGAATAACAATGGCATTAACAAAAGAGGAAAAATCAGCTGTAGTAAATGAGATCTGTGGTTTACTTACTGAGTCT
>CAZDRS010000680.1:0-1149 GCA_964507585.1 uncultured Dechloromonas sp. | reverse complement strand
ACGGAAACGCCCTGGCCGCCGGCGGCGAGCGCCTTGCGGTAGAAGGCGTTGGAGGCTTCGGCGGTGGAGAAGCCGGCGTACTGGCGGATGGTCCACGGCTTGACCGCGTACATGGTCGGCTGCGGGCCGCGCAGGTACGGGGCAACGCCGGGCAGGGTGTCGGCGAATTCGAGGTTCTCGACGTCCTTTTTCGTATACAGCGCCTTGACGGCCAGGCCCTCGGGCGTATTCCAAACCAGATTGTTGACGTCACCGCCCGGCGACTGCTTTGCCGCAGCCTTTTCCCAAGCATCCAGGTTATTGGAATCAAAGAACTTTTCAGACATGAAACACCCCTCGTCGAGTCGATTTTTTCCGGCCGATCATGCAGAATTCAAAATTCTACGCTTTTGGGCCTAGCTTGACATACCAAGCCCCACATAATACTTTATCCATAATTATGGAGGCAAGTCAGCAAAGAATTGACGCCTCGCCACACCAGAACGAGACCATGAATCGCATTGCTCCTACCGCGCTTTACCAGGAAGTTGCCGAACGACTGCGGCAACGTATCTTCGCGCATGAACTGACTCCCGGCACCTGGATCGACGAGCAGAAGCTGGCCGAACAGTACGGCATTTCGCGCACCCCGCTACGCGAAGCGCTGAAGGTGCTCGCCGCGGAAGGGCTGGTCGAACTGCGCCCACGCCGAGGCTGCTACGTCACCGAAATCTCCCGCCAGGATCTGGACGACATCTTCCCGCTGATGGCCATGCTCGAAGGGCGTTGCGCCGCCGAAGCGGTCAGGAACGCAAAGCAGGCTGACATCGGCGCCCTGCAGGATATTCATGCCCGGCTCGAAGCCGCAGCACGCGATGGGCGCATCGACGCGTTTTTCGAAGCCAATCAGGAATTTCACAAGAAGATCCAGGAATTGTCAGGCAACCGCTGGCTGCTGTCGGTGATCCAGGATCTGCGCAAGGTGCTCAAGCTGTCGCGCCTGCACTCGCTATCGCTGGAAGGCCGCCTGCAGCAGTCGCTCGACGAACATCGCCTGATCATGGCTGCGCTGACCAACAGCGATGCCGGCAAGGCCGAGAAACTGATGCACGACCATCTGCTTTCCGGTCGCGAGGCCCTGGCCAAGATGGATGCCAAGGCCAGCAAGGC
>CAZDRS010000679.1:0-1158 GCA_964507585.1 uncultured Dechloromonas sp. | reverse complement strand
TAAAAATTATTGCAATTAATCTGAAATAATTTCATATATTTACAGTAAATAAAAATAAAAATAAAATAATCAATGGCTAAAGAAAAAACAGAGTTAAAAGAAAAATTAACTAAAGATGAACAAGTAAATAAGTTTCAAGAAGAATTGGCAAAGATATTTGGCAAAAGTTCTATTTTAGATGCAGATGATGATTCTCCAGAAGGAGATGTCATTCCTCTATCTAGTTTAACATTGTGTCATGCTTTAGGTAAAGGAGGATTTGTAAAAAACAAAATAGTAGAAATCATTGGATGGGAATCAAGTGGAAAAAGTACTTTATGTTATGATGCTATTGTTAATGCTCAAAAAACTTATGGAGATTATGCTTTACTAATTGACCGAGAGAACAGTTTTGACAAGTTCTATTTTATGCAACTAGGGGGAGATTTAACAAAATTAAAATTATCTTACCCTAACTCATTAGAGGATTGCTATAATGTTGTAGAAAAAGCATTAGATTCTAAATTGTTCGGAATAATTATTATTGACAGTTTAACTTCATTCCAACCCCAATCCACCATAGATAGTCCAGGGGGAGCTATGGGAAAAGAAAGTAGAATTAATTCTGATAGACTTAGAATGGTAAATCTAAAAATTAGAAATTCTAACTGTAGTATATTGATAATCAATCAGCTACGTGAAAAATTAGGAATTATGTTCGGGAATCCAGAGACAACAAGCGGGGGAAATTCTCTCAAGTTTTATTCTCATCAAAGGATTATGATTAGAAGAAAAGAGATAGATGCTGCTGGACAATGTAATATTATGCATTTTAAGGTTATTAAAAATAAATTAGCACCTCCTATGAAAGAAGCAGAAACAACAATTGTATGGGGTAAAGGTTTTGATAGAGAGAGTGAGATTTTTTATTTAGCTAAAGAATTTGAAATCCTCAAAAAACATGGAAAGAAAGTTACTTATGGAGATTTTGTATTTGAATTATCAGATAAAGATGCTATTCAAGAATTTCATAATTTCTTAGAAGATAATCCTGAAATGAAAGAGCAAATTAAATCAGAAGTATTACTAAGATTAAATCCTGTACAATCCAATGAACAATAAACTAACAGAATTCAAAGAAATCTTAGAGAAATGGAGAGATAACATAAATCTAGAAGA
>CAZDRS010000678.1:0-1158 GCA_964507585.1 uncultured Dechloromonas sp. | reverse complement strand
GGCGCCGTTGTGGATGCCTTCCGGGATCAGGTGGTCGTAGAAGGCGAAGATCAGCTCGTCGTCGACCAGCACGTCCTGCCGGCGCTGCTTGTGCTCGATCTTCTCGATGTCGCGGATCTGCTTCTGGTTGTGCTGGAAGAAGGGCCAGCGCTTGGCGAAGCTCTCGTCGATTTCCTCGGCGACCAGGCCCTGGCGGATGAAAATCTCGCGTGCCTCGGCCGGCGCCAGCGGGCCGTAGTGGATGCGCCGCTTGGGATTGATCACGATGCCGTAGAGCGTCGTCCGCTCCCAGCCGGCGACCTGCATGGCCTTCTTTTCCCAGTGCGGATCGAAGTACTGGCGCTTGATGAGGTGAGCGCCCACTTTCTCGATCCAGCCATCCTCGATGCGGGCGACGCAGCGACCGAACAGGCGCGTCGTCTCGGTGATCTCGGCCGCCATGATCCACTTGCCGGCCTTCTTCTGCAGCGGCGACGACGGGTGGATCAGGTAGCGGATGCCGCGCGCCCCGAGGTAGTAGCCGGACTCGTCGGACTTGCAGCCGATATTCCCCAACAGGCCGGAGAGCAGCGCCATGTGGATGGCGTCGTAGGTGCCGGGGATGTCGTTTTCCTTCCAGCCCAGCTCGGTGACCATCGCGTGCAACTGGCCATGCACCTCGCGCCATTCGCGCAGGCGCAAATACGACAGGAAATGGGCGTGGCAGGTATCGACCAGCGACTTGTTCGATTTCTTGTGCTCGACGGCATTCTTGAACCATTGCCAGAGCTTGACCCAGCTGAGGAATTCCGACTTCTCGTCGGCGAACAGCTTGTGCTTTTCGTCGGCCGCCTGCTGGCGTTCCTGCGGGCGTTCGCGCGGATCCTGCGTCGATAGCCCGGCGGCGATGATCAGCACTTCGGTCAGGCAGCCGAGGTCGCGGGCGGCGACCAGCATGCGGCCGATGCGCGGGTCGAGCGGCAGCTTGGCCAGCGCATCGCCGACGCGGGTCAGCCGGTTGTCGTCGTCGAGTGCGCCGAGTTCCTGCAGCAGCGCGTAGCCGTCGCTGATCGCCTTGCTCGGCGGCGGTTCGATGAAGGGGAAGGTCTCGACGTCGGTCAGGCGCAGCGACTTCATGCGCAGGATCACGCCGGCCAGCGAGGAGCGCAGGATTTCCGG
>CAZDRS010000677.1:0-1165 GCA_964507585.1 uncultured Dechloromonas sp. | reverse complement strand
TCGATCGGTCGTGACAAGTGCTACACTGAAGACCGTCAACCACGTCAGACTGTTCTTCGAGCTGTCGATATTAAAAATGTTATTCTACCTAAGATTGAGTTCACTATTCCAGAGTTTGGTGAAGTTCTTGATTGGTACGAAGGTAAAACTTGGTATTCATACAAAGATAATGACATCAAACTATCGAAAACAATTAATGATTTCACTTACGACTTTGGTGTTGGTGGTATTCACGGATCTGTCGATAATAAAAAGTTTGTAGCAAATGATAATTGGGAAATTATTGATCTCGATGTGGCATCACTTTATCCAAGTATTGCTATCGCAAATAGATTTTACCCGATGCACTTAGGTGAGTCGTTTGTTGAAAAGTATTTCAATCTTAAACAGGAACGATTCAAACACGCCAAGGGTACAGCTTTAAATGCAATGTTCAAGCTGGCACTCAATGGTGCATACGGAAATAGTAATAACCCTTACTCACCTTTCTATGACCCAAGTTTCATGTTGAAAATTACAGTGAATGGACAGCTTCAGTTATTTCAATTAGCTGAGAAGCTTTTCCTACTTCCTAACGTTCATCCAATCCAAATCAACACGGACGGTTTAACAGTGTACGCACATAAATCAATGCGACCTTGGATTAACATTCTTAAATCGCAATGGGAAGCTGACACAGGTTTAGAACTTGAAGAAGCGAACTACTCTAGAATGTGGGTGAAAGACGTAAATAATTATTTAGCTCTTACAACCAAAGGTAAATATAAAGCTAAAGGAGCTTATGCTTTTCCTGAGACTGACAAAGATTACGATGGTTGGTGGAATAAAGATTACTCTGCAATGGTTGTACAGAAAGCTGCACGTTTGGCTTTGGTCAATGACTTAAATCCTGCCATGAGTGTTCCACTTATTACTAACCCTCATGATTTCATGCTTCGATATAAGACTCCATCAGGTGCGCAGCTTTATGTTGGTGATAAACCTACAACTAAGACTGTTAGATATTATGTATCTAAAACAGGTGAACCAATGTTTAAGTCTGCCAAACCAAAAGGTAAGATTGGAGATTGGAAACGTAAGAACAGTTTAACTGATGAGTATTTCAACAGTGTTTTAAAAACTATTCCTGAAGGACAATGGGATGAGCGTATTCATACTGCTAACA
>CAZDRS010000676.1:0-1166 GCA_964507585.1 uncultured Dechloromonas sp. | reverse complement strand
ATCGCCTCGCCGCTGGAGGTGTAGCGGGTTTCCGGGTCGCGCCCCAGGTTGCCAATACCGATCCATTTGTTAACCGATGCCATTGCGCATGTCTCCTAAGCAGTTTGAGCCGCCTCGGCAGGCTGTCGCCGCTGCGGGAAATTCATCGTGTTCGCCACCGCCAGCCAGATCAGGGACAGGCCGGTGCAGGCGGCAAAAACCGCATTATCGCCGAAATGCTGCGCAATATACCCACCGGCCGCACCGCCAATGAACAGACCGATGGCCTGGGTGGTGTTGTACACGCCCAGTGCCGCGCCCTTGGCGGCCGGCGGTGCAGTGCGTGAGATCAGCGAGGGCAGCGTCGCCTCCAGCACGTTGAAGGCGACAAAGAAGAGCAGCAGCCAGGCAGCCAGCGCCCACAGGCTTTCGTGCAGCACGTAGAGCCCGGCCTGGACGATGACGAGCAGGCCGACGGCGGCCAGGAAGACCGGGCGCATCTTGTCCTTGCGCTCGGCGGCGATGATGGCCGGCACCATGACGACGAAGGAAACCAGCACGGCCGGCAGGTAGACCTGCCAGTGCGCGGCAGCCGGCAGGCCGCCGAAATTGACCAGGGCGTGCGGCAGCACGACGAACATGGCCATCTGCACCATGTGCAACGTGAAGATGCCGAGATTGAGACGCAGCAGGTCGGCATCGAACAGCACACGGCGCAGCGGCAGTTTCTCGTGGCCATGCGGCGGCGGGGCCGGCGGCACGGCCTTGAGCAGCAACCCGATGGCAGCCAGGGCGAGCAGGCCGGTCAGGACGAACAGGCCGGACATGCCGATCCAGCCGTAGAGCACCGGGGCACCGACCAGCGACAGCGCGAAGACGAGGCCGATCGACGAGCCGATCATGGCCATCACCTTGGTGCGATGCTCTTCCCGCGTCAGGTCGGCCGCCAGCGCGGTGACGGCGGCCGAGATGGCGCCCGCCCCCTGCAGCACGCGGCCAACGATGATCCAAGTCATGTCCGGCGCCCAGGCGGCGACAAAGCTGCCCAGCGCAAAAATCAGCAGGCCGACGACGATGACCTGCTTGCGACCGAAGTAGTCGGAAGCCACGCCGTAGGGAATCTGGAAGAAGGCCTGGGTCAGGCCGTAGGCGCCGAGCGCGAAGCCAACCAGGGCCAGGTTGTCGCC
>CAZDRS010000675.1:0-1167 GCA_964507585.1 uncultured Dechloromonas sp. | reverse complement strand
CGGCCTAGAGCTGATCCCATCGGAAAACTATGTTAGTGTAGACGTTCTGGAATCACTTGGCAGTGTCTTTACCAACAAATATTCCGAAGGCTACCCCGGTAGACGATATTATGGTGGTCAAGAAAACACTGATCAAGTAGAAAATATTGCAATAGAAAAAGCCAAGCAGTTGTTTCATGCTGATCATGCCAATGTTCAGCCACACTCTGGTGCACAGGCTAACGAAAGTGTTTATCATTCCTGGATGACCTATGGCGATAAGATTTTAGCTATGGACCTGAGCCATGGTGGGCATTTGACTCACGGTCACCCAGTTACTGTTTTGGCAAAACAATTTGACTTTATTAGATATCGTATAAAAGATGTTGAAACTGGAGAGATAGACTATGATCTGCTCGCCGAACAAGCACATAAATACAAACCAAAGATAATCATGGCTGGATACTCTTCATTCCCGCGGATGTTAGATTATAAAAAGTTTGCTAAAATCGGGAATGATGTTGGGGCGTTGTTGGTTGCGGATATTGCCCATATTGCTGGACTTGTCGCTGGCGGTGTTACCACCAATCCACTAGATGTTGGCTTCCATGTTATGAGTACTACCACCCATAAAACACTGCGTGGCCCGAGATCTGGATTAATACTCAGCAGAGGTGTAGTAAGTAATCCGCTGTCAAAAGTTGATAAAACCATAGACAATATCCCCACACTCATTGATAGGACAGTGTTTCCTGGTGTACAGGGGGGGCCGCACATGAATACAATTTTAGCTAAAGCCGTAGCATTTGATGAAGCCCAACAACTTGAATTTAAAAAATATGCCAAGCAAATACTTGTCAACGCAAAAAAATTGTCCGACTGCCTTATGTCAAAGGGTATAAGCTTAGTTACAAATGGCACAGACAACCATATGATGCTATTGGATGTGAAGAAATCGATGGATATTGATGGTGATATTGCCGAAAAAGCATTAGATAAGGCTGGTCTAACTGTCAATAAAAACGTCATTCCCGACGATCCATTGCCACCATTTAGACCAAGTGGTGTCAGGCTTGGTACACCAGCAGTTACTACTCGTGGTATGAAAGCCCCCGAAATGGAGATTATTGCCAGTTTGATTGTCGACGCCCTGCATGCACGAAAAGACGACAAGGCATTGGCAAATAT
>CAZDRS010000674.1:0-1171 GCA_964507585.1 uncultured Dechloromonas sp. | reverse complement strand
TAGACGGTCTAAAGCGTGCTCGCGACATCGTCGGTTACGACTCCGTGTCAGCACTTATGACCACGTCGCCATCGAGCATCGACCGGGTAAAAGAGATCATCGACGAATATGTGCGCTTAGGTTTTAACGGCATATTCCTGCGCCACTTATCCCCATACGGATTCGCAGTCAAAACGAAAAGCTATGCGGCCTACAACGCAGAACGCTGGCTAGAGTTCTTCAAGGAAGGTCTTGCCCACATTCTGGAATTGAACAAAGCCGGCATTCAGTTCATCGAGCACTACAGCAGCATAATACTCACGAAGATGTTGACCGTCCGCGATCCAGGATTCATTGACCTTTCCAACCCTTGCGGCGCAGGCATTTCGGCTGTTGTCTTTAATTACGATGGCGATGTCTATGCTTCTGATGAAAGTCGAATGCTCCATGAGATGGGTGACTCGTCGTTCCGGATTGGGAATGTCCATTCGAACACGTACGAGGAAATTTTTACCTCCGACGGCCTCCTGACGGCATTGGAGGATTCGTTTACGCTGTCCGTTCCGGGGTGCGCCGATTGCGCAATCGAACCATGGTGTGGTGCAGACCCTGTATTCCATCACGGCATGACTGGCGACATGCTGGGCCGCAAGCCCGAGTCCGAGTTCTGCAAGCGCCAAATGGGGGTTGCCAAGCACATACTGCACTTGATGCGCACCGATCCCCATGCAAAGGCAATTTTCATGAAGTGGGTGGGTGCATGCTGACCCTGTCAGGAAAAGTCATACAAGTCAGTTCGGCCGCTTCGACGAAGCTTCGACAGCTTTTTGTGTTGAGCACCAAGGCGAACCTGCCACGGGTGCTCCGTGAGGATCGAGCTTTTCTGATTACCGGCGACGATGCGATTCCTGGCGGATTTAGCCACTACTTGGCGTTTGAGCAGAGGCCGGACGGTCTGCCAGAAGGAGCTCAGTGCACGATCATCGGCCGCCAGTTCGACTATTTAGGGGAAGACGATATCGTCGCTATCACCTCTGATGGGCGTATCCGTTCCCTTTATAGGGCGAACTCGCCGCACAACAGCGTCCTACTAACCGAGCAGTGCAACAACTACTGCCTGATGTGCTCACAGCCTCCTAAGAATGTCGATGATCGGTGGCTTCTGCACGAAGCCAAAGAGTTGGTCCGGCTA
>CAZDRS010000673.1:0-1174 GCA_964507585.1 uncultured Dechloromonas sp. | reverse complement strand
GAAAGGAGGCGAGTCATGGTGGCAGGAAATCTGGTTCATAAACTGCGTTCCCTGATGGGCGGCAGCGCCGAGCGCGTAGCGCTGACGGCCAAGGGGGTCGAGCAATTGCGTGGCCAGTTGCGCGAGTGTGCCGAAGGCTTGGGCGGCGAGGTCTCGGCGCGCGGCCGGGCGGCGCGCCTGGCAGAAACCTATCTGCACCTGAACGACGAGGGGCGGCAGCGTTTCCTGAAGCTGATTGCCCTGGAGTTTGGCCCCGATCCGAAGAAGGTCGAGAAAGCCCATGCTGCCTACCAGAAGGCTGTCGGTACGGCCGAGCAGTGGAAGGCCGAGGCCGCCTTGCGCGGCGCCATGCGCTCCTCGCGCATCCGCATCCTGACCCAGTTCAATGCCATGCCGCAGGGCGTCAAGTTTTTGGTCGATCTGCGTGCCGACCTGCTGCGCTACCTGGAGCAGGACAAGGAACTGGCCGTCCTCGACCGCGAACTGGAATCGCGCCTGAGTGCCTGGTTCGATGTCGGCTTTCTCGAATTGCAGCGCATTACCTGGAATTCGCCGGCAGCGCTGCTCGAAAAGCTGATCGAATACGAGGCCGTGCATGAAATCCGCTCGTGGGCCGACCTCAAGAACCGCCTCGACTCGGATCGCCGCCTGTACGCCTTCTTCCACCCGCGCATGCCGGCCGAGCCGCTGATCTTTGTCGAAGTGGCGCTAACCGACCACTTGGCCGACAACGTGCAGGCGCTGCTCGACGAGAACGCTCCGGTCTTCGACAACCGCAAGGCGGATACGGCGATTTTCTATTCCATTTCAAACACCCAGGTTGGCCTGCGTGGCGTGTCCTTTGGCAACTTCCTGCTCAAGCGCGTGATCGACGACCTGAAGCGGGATTTCCCCAAACTGGCCCATTTCGCTACCTTGTCCCCGATGCCTGGCCTGGCGTCCTGGGTACGCAAGAACCCGGCAGTGCTGGGCGAAGCCGGCATCGAACTGGCGTTGGATGAACTGTCGACCGGCGCCTGGGCAGCCGACAAGAAACAGGCGCGTGCCCTGCGCGATCCCTTGTCCCGCCTCGCTGCACGCTACCTGGCCAGCGCCAAGCAGGGCGGTGGTGAGAGCGGCCCGCCGGCCGACCCGGTTTCCCGCTTCCACCTCGGCAACGGGGCGCGCGTCGAGC
>CAZDRS010000672.1:0-1176 GCA_964507585.1 uncultured Dechloromonas sp. | reverse complement strand
CATACACCTCAGCTGGTCGTATACCAACAGACAAAGGCTATAGGTTTTATGTCAATTCAGTTACTGACGAAACAACCAATAGCGAATCGAATAGCGTTGGGTTTGTCGATCGCAATGCGATGGCTATCGATACCCGTATAAAAAATGCTGGCCATGCATCAAAAGCTATTCGTTCTGCCGTAGACAGTCTGGTCGAGATAACTAGCCATTTGGCTATTGGTACAATTGGCGATCAACTATATATGAGCGGGGTGTCTAACTTGTTTAATAACCCCGAATTTGCTGATGTAAATTCGGTCCACAAGGTAGCCACACTTATAGACAATCTTGAACCGTGGCTATATGAAGCTGCACCAAATGAGCCGCTTAGCGTTTATATTGGTGCCGAGAATCCAGTGGGGAAAACAAGCGGTTGTAGTTTGATAATAAGCCGTTATCGAAGTCCATATAGTGACAGTAGTTATATTGGAGTAGTTGGCCCAACAAGGCAAAACTACACCCAGGCGATGAATTTGGTTCGCTATGCAGGACAAACATTAGAGCAAATATTGTAAGGAGGAATATGGTAAAAGAACCTAGAAAACAGACTCAATCCAACCAACCAGTTCAGCCAGAACCGGCGTTGAATCAGGCTGACAATATGCAGATAACAGATGACCAGACTCAAGCATTTATTGGTGATGAAGCTTTTTTGATTATAAACGAGCTGACAGCTGATATACAAAAATTGCAGGCTGAATTTGCCAACTACAAACGTCGTTCCGAAGCAGAGCGTTTGATGGCAGTAAATATTGGCAAACAACAGGCTGCAATTTCATTATTGCCAGTTTTGGACAATATCGAACGAGCTATCGCTCATGAACCCGAAGATATCAAAAATCATGCGTGGGTCAAGGGTATCAGCTCGGTGGCTAGTCAGCTAGAAAGCCAGCTAGAGGGTTTTGGTCTAGTAAAGATAGGTGTAATTGGTGAAGCTTTTGACCCGACCATACATGAAGCAGTCACAATGGAAGAGTCTGATGGCGAAACCGAAGTAGTAGCCGATGTTTTACAAACTGGCTACAAATTTGGCGATACAGTCATAAGACCCGCAATGGTAAAAGTAACTAAGAAGGAAGGAGAATATTATGGGAAAAATTATAGGAATAGATTTAGGTACAACAAATAGCTGCGTAG
>CAZDRS010000671.1:0-1177 GCA_964507585.1 uncultured Dechloromonas sp. | reverse complement strand
GCCTTGGCCTCGGCGGCGCACTGGATGATGCGTTCGACGTTGCCCGTCAGGTCACCGACGGTGGCGTTGAACTGGGCAACGGCGATGCGCAGCATGAACGCCTTACTTGGCCCCGGCCTGGTAGCGGGCGACGCCTTCCATGATTTCCTTGTGGGCGGCTTCGATGCCTTGCCAGCCCAGAACCTTGACCCATTTGCCCTTTTCGAGATCCTTGTAGTGCTCGAAGAAGTGGGAGATCTGGTCACGCAGGATCTGCGGGATGTCCTCGTAGGTCTTGACGTCGTTGTAGGTCTGGATCAGCTTCGGCACCGGCACGGCCAGCAACTTGGCATCCTGGCCGCCTTCGTCTTCCATGGCCAGCATGCCGAGCGCGCGGCAGCGGACAACGACGCCCGGCGGCAAGCCGAACGGCGTAACGACCAGTACGTCGACCGGGTCGCCGTCGCCGGCGATGGTGTTGTTGATGTAGCCGTAGTTGCACGGGTAGTGCATCGCGGTACCCATGAAGCGATCAACGAAGATCGCGCCGGATTCCTTGTCGACTTCGTACTTGACGGGATCGGAATGGGCAGTGATTTCGATGATGACGTTGAAGTCGTCGGGAAGGGACTTGCCGGAAGATACGTTATTGAGTGCCATCGTTTTTTCTCTCTGCGTTTAAGTTTGAGAACTTGGGATTATAGCGTCGCGCCCCGGCTTATTCACTGCCAGGCGGCGAGAAACTCCTGCCAGTGCGGCGCACCGATACGTGCCAGCTGTGCCTTGACGAATTCGCCCTCGGCAACCTCTTCCTCAGCCGTCAATTCGCCGCGCAAGCGACGGAAGCGGTTGTAGACCAGGTAGGTATTAATCACATCGGTTTCGCAGTAGTCGCGAATATCGGCGATCTGGCCGGCCTGCCAGGCCTCCCAGACCTTGCCACCATCCATGCCCAGTTTGCCGGGAAAACCGAACAGCTTGGCAAGGTCATCGAGCGGCGCATTGGCACGGCCGTTGTACAGCGCCAGCAGATCCATCAGGTCGAGGTGGCGCGTATGGTAGCGGCTGATGTAGTTGTTCCACTTGAAATCGCGCGAATCGGCGTAGTCGCCGTCGCCCATGTCCCAGTAGCGCGGCGCCGACACGCCGTGCAGCATGCCGCGGTAGTGCAGCACCGGCAGGTCGAAGCCGCCGCCGT
>CAZDRS010000670.1:0-1179 GCA_964507585.1 uncultured Dechloromonas sp. | reverse complement strand
ACGTAGAACTGTTACCACTAGGGATACCGGTGAGCTGCCCTTTTGCCGCCTTGACAAGGCCACCGGCCAAGGAAGCATTGACCTTTACTGCGGGAGTGGCGTCCCGATTGGTCAGTTGCGTCGACTTACGATCAACTACAGCCATGATATTTCTCCTTCAAACTAGGTGAATGCAGCTGATTAACGGCACCAGATCCGGACAACCTTCTTTTCTTCCAGGCGCGTGGCTCCGAAGGTGCCGTAGGCGTACGCTTGCCAAGGCAGACCTTGCAGATCCTTGCGTTGGGAAATGTCCGTGCTGATATCGTCCCACATGCCAAGGTACATGCCAGATCTCGCGTACATAGGCACCATGGTAGACGTACCAGAAGCGTCGTCAGTCCCAGTCTGCAGTCGCTCACAATGGATGAAGTTGATGCCAAGGAACTGCGTCACCTTGCCGTCGACCAGAACAGGTTTCGTATTGAAATCAGTGCTTACAACCTGAATTTCATTCAGAAGCGAGTCATGCTCATCGGCGCTGATGATGCAATAAATCGGATCATTGTCCAGATCCACTTCATTGGCCATCAGAATTTTCTTGCCTGCGCGCAGTTTCGCCACGTTCAGGTTTGACGTGGTGCCTCCAGTGCTCACTCCGACAGTCTGAGTGGAAGTTGCAAAGGAGGTGGTAGTACTGCCCGTTTCCCCCGTCTTGGCATCGGCAAAGAAAGCCGCGATAATCTCATCGTCCATTGCCCGGCCCATCGCGTACGTGCTATTCTGCACGTAACTAGAGGCTGGGTCAGTGAGAAGACGCAGTTTATCAAACGAGTCAATAAGTTGCGGCAGATCGTAGTCTTGCGGAAAAACCCACCGACGATCAGTAGGCGCGTCAACACGACCCATCGCAGCAAATCGAGAAGTAACCCGAGTGGCCGCAATTGCCCCAATCTGATCAACAGGAGAGGCTTGTTTACCTACATGAGAACCAGACATCACAGAGCCACGGAGTTTGGAACCCTTCTGCTGCAGAAGCAGCTGAATATTGGCACTGTACTGTTGGACGAAATGGGTTGGAATATTTACAGACATGGCTTTCTCCGAAATAAGTTAAGAACCTTTTCTCGGAAAAGCTGCCCAAATGCTGGACTTTTCCATGCCCATATCGCTTGGGCAATCGGCGAGTTTCTCGCAGTC
>CAZDRS010000669.1:0-1180 GCA_964507585.1 uncultured Dechloromonas sp. | reverse complement strand
CAATGGCGACGATGCTGCCATCCTGGACACGGACGATGCTGTCGGTTTCGTTGATGGTGCTGGAGGCGAGCGGCAGCGTGAAGGTGCCGAGGTCGCCGAGGTTCACGTTCTTGGTTTTTTCCTCGACCACGCTGACCTGCGGATGGACGTGCAGGATGATATTGCCGTCGTCGTCGATTTGCGGCGTCACATCGAGTGCGATGCCGGAAAAGAAGGGCTGCAGCGTGATGTTTGGCGTCGTCACATTGCCGGTAGCGCTGGTCGTCGTGTTGGTGCTGATGCCCGTAACGAAATAGTCGTCGGTACCCACCTTGAGCACAGCCTTCTGGTTGTTGGTGGTGGCAATGCGCGGGCTGGACAGCACTTGCACGTCGCCCTGCCCTTCGAGGAAGGAGAGCAGCGCAGCGAAATTGTTGGACTGGAAGGTCAGGCCGAAGAAGCCGTTGCCCGTGCTGCCGGTAACCAGCGAACCATTCGTTCCAGGGCTGGCCGTGACGCTCGTTCCGGTCGAGATGCCGCTCGCCGACGCACCAATGGCTCCAGTACCGGACAAGGTGGCGTTGGGTGCCGAAATGCCGAGTGAGAAACGGTTGGAGACACCACCGAACTGGCTCCAGTTGATGCCGGTCTGGTACGAACCGTTGAGCGACACCTCGATGATCTTCGCTTCCAGCATGACCTGGCGCTCAACGACCAGTTGCGTCGCCTTCAGGTAGTCCTCGACGCCCTTCAGTTCGGCCGGCGAAGCCTTGACCAGCACGACACCGGACGTCGGGTTGATGATGACGTTGCGGCCATCCTGGTTACCGACAATGGTATTGAGCGCCGTGCCGAGTTCCTTCCAGAAATCGTAGTCCGACGTGGTGTGCACCCGGGCGCTGTCGACGGCACGCTGCGTCGTGCTGCCAGTCGTACCACCCGGCAGCACCGGCGTGGTGGTCGTACCGGTACCAGTCGTGTTCTGGGCCGGGTTCGAGGTGGTCGGCGAACTGCCGCTCACCCGCATGTCGCTGGTACCTACCCGGCGATTGGCCAGGTAGTTGATCTTGAACATCCGGGTTTGCACGCTGTTCGACTGCACGAAAATACGGTTGCCCTGCAGACGATAGGGATAGCCATAGACATCGCGCAGGGTATCGAGCGCCTCGCGCACCGTGGTGTTCTTCAGGTTCAGGCTGAC
>CAZDRS010000668.1:0-1184 GCA_964507585.1 uncultured Dechloromonas sp. | reverse complement strand
ACCGGTGACACCTGGAATCACAATCCAGTGCTCTACCGACTGAGCTAATGCCGCCGTCGAAGAAGGCGCGCATTGTACGAACTTCTCCGCCTCCTGTCTACAGCGATTTGCAAATTCCTGACATCTGGAGAGCATCCCGGCAGCTGATCGGCCGTGATATTATTGTCGGCTAACTTTTTTCTCGGCTCCGTAGTCACAAGGAATACTCATGGAAGCAACCACTGCACAAGTTAACGAACTCGAACGCCGCGTCGACCTCTCCATCGCTATCGCCGATGTCGAGAGGGAAATGGAACAACGCCTGAAGCGCATGGGCAAGAACATGAAGATGCCTGGCTTCCGCCCGGGCAAGGTGCCGTTCAACATCGTCAAGCAGCAGTATGGCGACCAGGCCCGTCACGAAGTGCTATCCGAAGAACTGGATCGCGTTTTTGGCGAGACCGTGACCGAAAAGAAAATGCGCGTTGCCGGCTATCCGCGCATCGAGCCGAAGACCACCGAAAGCGCCACTCACCTCGAATTCTCTGCCATCTTCGAGGTTTATCCCGAATTCACCCCGGGTGACCTGTCGGCTGCTGAAATCGAGCGTCCGACGCTGGAAGTCAGCGCCGCTGAAGTCGACAAGACCCTCGACATCCTGCGCAAGCAGCGTGTTTCTTATGAGGACGCCGACCGCGCCGCCGCCAAGGAAGACCGCGTCGTCATCGACTTCCTCGGCAAGAAGGACGGCGTGCCGTTCCAGGGCGGCCAGGCCAACGATTACCCGTTCGTTCTCGGCCAGGGCATGATGCTGCCGGACTTCGAGAATGCCGTTGAAGGCTCCAAGGTTGGCGAGTCCAAGACTTTCGACCTGACCTTCCCGGCCGATTACCACGCCAAGGATCTGGCTGGCCAGACGGTTCAGTTCGACATCACCGTCAAGCAGGTTCAGGCCCCGAAGCTGCCGGAAGTCGATGCCGACTTCGCCAAGAGCATGGGCATTGCCGACGGCGATGTCGCCAAGATGCGTGGCGAGATTGAAGCCAACTTGAAGCGCGAAGTGAAGCGCCGTATCGAAGGCAAGATCAAGGATCAGGTCATGGAAGCCCTGCTGTCCACCAACCCGATCACCGTGCCGGTCGCCCTGGTTGACATGGAAATCCAGCGCCTGATGCAGGCCGCCCGCCAGGATATGGAACAGCGCG
>CAZDRS010000667.1:0-1189 GCA_964507585.1 uncultured Dechloromonas sp. | reverse complement strand
GCAACTACGGCATGTGCGGCCGCGCCTATTCGCCGCGCTTCCTGTGGATGTGGCCAAACGCCCGCATCTCGGTGATGGGCGGCGAACAGGCGGCCGGCGTGCTGGCGACCGTCAAGCGCGACGGCATGGAAGCGGCCGGCAAGACGTGGAGCGCCGAGGAAGAAGCCGCCTTCAAGGCGCCGATCCGCGAGCAGTACGAGACGCAGGGCCATCCCTACTACGCCTCGGCCCGACTGTGGGACGACGGGATCATCGACCCGGCCGATACCCGCCGCGTGCTCGGCCTCGGCCTTTCCGCCGCGATGAACGCGCCGGCCGAAGAGACGAAGTTCGGCGTGTTCCGGATGTAAGCCATGTACATCCCCAAGCATTTCGCGGAAAACGACCCCGCCACCCTGCACGCCCTGATGCGCGAGTTTCCGCTCGCCACGCTGGTCACGCAGGGCCCGGACGGGCCGGATGCCAACCACATCCCGCTGCATCTGGATGCCGCCGCCGGCCCGCATGGCACGCTGCGCGGCCACATCGCCCGCGCCAATCCGCTGGCGAGCGATTCCACGACCATAGAAACAACGGCTGGCCCTAGGGTCAACCGGAAAATCCTGGCAATTTTCAAAGGCCCGGACTGCTACATCAGCCCGTCGAATTACGCCACCAAGGCCGAGCACGGCAAGGTGGTGCCGACCTGGAACTACACGGCGGTGCACGCCCACGGCGAGTTGCGCCTGATCGACGACCGCGACTGGCTGCTCGCCCAGCTCGACGCCCTGACCGCCGAACACGAAGCCGGCCTGCCCCACCCGTGGTCCATCGACGATGCGCCGGCCGACTACATCGGCAAGATGCTCGGCGCCGTGGTCGGCATCGAGATCGTCATCGAGCGGCTGGTCGGCAAATGGAAAGTCAGCCAGAACCAGCCGGCCGAAAACCAGGCCAGCCTGATCGCGGCACTGGACGGCCAACCGATGGCGGAGCTGATCCGCCAGCGACAACAATAAACAGGAGCGAGACATGTTCACCACGCTTGAAATCGAACTGCAGGGGCCGGTCGCCACGATCTGGATGAACCGCCCCGAGCTGCACAACGCCTTCGACGAAACCCTGATCACCGAACTCACCGCCGCCTGCATGGCACTCGACGACGATGCCGATGTCCGCGTCGTCGTCCTCGCCGGGCGCGGCAAGAGCT
>CAZDRS010000666.1:0-1191 GCA_964507585.1 uncultured Dechloromonas sp. | reverse complement strand
AACTCGGCATCCTGATGATCACCGCCCAGGGCGGCCGGCGCTTCCGCATCATCGAAACCCGGGTGGCTGCCGGCAACCTGCTCGAAGGCACCGTCGAACTACTCGCCGAAACCGGCCCGACGCCCCTGCCGCAAGAACGCGAACGCCTGTTGCCGCTGCTCCAGCGCATCGTCAACGACCTCGGCCCGGAGCGCATCCCGGAGCCGCATCGTTACGACGACGCCGAATGGGTCGGCTACCGGATCACCGAAGTGCTACCCATCCAGAACCTGGCCAAGCAAAAACTACTCGAACTGGACGATCCGCTGGTCAGGCTGGAGATTCTGGAAAAGTACCTGAGCCAGCGGAAACTGATCGGCTAAACCCTCAATCCAGGCGCCTCGTTGCCTGGCCAAAGCGCGCCCGGCAGCGTCCGAAGCAATCGCGCATTTCCTGGCTGTTCCAAATAATGCCCAGGTAATCGACCGCCGCCGCATTGAGCGTCGTCACGCGGTTCTTGGGCGACGATGGAAGATCAAGGGCACGCGTCAAGGTCTCCGCAATGTTGATGACCGCCTGCAGCTTGCCGGTTACCCGCTCAGCTTCGTGATGCTCGCCGATCGCTGCGACAAAATCCTCGGGCAATTCCCAATGCCTCGCCAACTCAGCGCCAATCCGGGCGTGATCGACGCCAAAAATCGCCGTTTCATGGGCCAGCAACTTGCCATCGATGGCCGACTGGCGATAGGCCTCCTGAAAGGCCACCGGGTCAAGCATATGCAAGCCGAGCTGTCCGACATCATGGAGAATGCCGGCCACGTAAGCCTTCTCGGGCGATACACCGCACAGCAAGGCCAGTTCCTGCGCGACGATGGCCAACGCACGGGAGTGCTGCAACAGGAAATCAGCCCCCTTGTCCGTCGTCAGAAACTTGTTCATGGCCGCCTCGACGACGATACGGCGTAGCTGGTTCAGGCCGATCAACGAAGCGCCAACGAAGGGGTCGTAAAGATCCGGCTGGTAATGCAGGCGCCGGATGTGATTGGCAGTAGCCAAAATTCCGGAGGTGATAACCGGGTCGTTACGTGCAAAACGGGTTAGCGACTCAAGCGAAACCTCGTCGTTGCGGAGCAAGTCCAGCAATTGCACCACGATCTGGGGAAAAGGCGGCAAGCCCTTGGCCAGCTTGGCCACCTCGACGGCAAGATTGGC
>CAZDRS010000665.1:0-1193 GCA_964507585.1 uncultured Dechloromonas sp. | reverse complement strand
CTGGGCGAAACCGTCGGCATGGCCGCCGAAGTCGCCCACGGCACTTGCACGGACGTTCCGCCGCCGCGCAAGAAGTAAAGACCTCTGCGTTACGCTAAGCAATTAGCGTTCGGTTTTGGGCGACGGCTAACCCCGTCGCCCATTTTTTATGCTAAAACCGCGGCACCATGATCCAAACGTCCCCCCTGCCCCGCCGCTCCGCCGAGGAGCAAGCCCGCCTCGAAGCCTCCCTGCGCGACGTTTTCGAGCACAAACTCTGTTTCAACGAACTGCTCGGCTTCAAGGTTGAAACGCTCGACCCGCTTGCCCCGCAGATCAGCTTTACCATGCGCAAGGAACTGATCGGCCATTTCCTGCACGGCCGCCTGCATGGCGGCGTCATCGCCACGGTGCTCGACACGGTCGGCGGCCTGGCCGTCACGGTCGCCATCGCCGAAAAATTCAATAACGAGAACACCGAACAGGTCGGCCACCGTTTCGGCCGTATCGGCACCATCGACCTGCGCACCGATTTCCTGAGCCAGGGCATCGGCAAAAAATTTACGGCCACCGGTCGGGTCATTCGACTGGGTGGCCGTATCGCGTCAACGCAAATGACCCTCGAAAACGAAGCCGGTGTGTTGATCGCCACCGGCGGCGGGGCCTACGTCGTCAGCTGATCAGAGGATGGGCACCCCCTGGTGCTCGCCGCGCTCGTAGACCACGTTGGCGCGGCCGACGATGAGCGGGTCGAGATTGCCGATGCGCTGCGTATCCTTATTGGCATAGGGCAGTTTGTGCAGGATGTAGCGCATGGCATTGAGCCGTGCGCGCTTCTTGCAGTTGGACTTGATCACCGTCCACGGCGCGTCGGCAGTATCGGTGTGGAAGAACATCGCCTCCTTGGCCTTGGTGTAGTCGTCCCACTTGTCCAGCGAGGCCATGTCGATCGGTGACAGCTTCCACTGCTTGAGCGGGTGCACCTTGCGCTCGCGGAAGCGGCGGCGCTGCTCCTCGCGACTTACCGAGAACCAGAACTTGATCACGTGCGTGCCGTTGCGCACCAGCATGCGCTCGAATTCCGGCGCCTGGCGCACGAACTCGGCGTATTCGTGATCGGTGCAGAAGCCCATCACCCGCTCGACACCGGCCCGGTTGTACCAGGAGCGGTCGAACAGCACGATCTCGCCATTGGTCGGCAGATGCTGCACGTA
>CAZDRS010000664.1:0-1194 GCA_964507585.1 uncultured Dechloromonas sp. | reverse complement strand
TGTTTACTAAATCTCAATACAATGATGTAACCAGATCGACTTCAGGTTTACCAATTGTTCAAGCGGCTCAGGATTTTCAACAAGGTGGAGCAGCAATATTTAAACTTATGAGACGTGAACGTTTAACTAAAAACGAGTCGAGGGTGTTAGGTAGATCAATCACTCAAAGCTTGGGTATTCCTTATATGTTAGGTGAACAAACTGTGAGTATGGCTGAAAGTGTGTTTGGTTTACCAGCTAAAATTATCGGAGGAGCTAAAGGGTTAATCATGGAGCTAGAGCGTCAAAAAGAATCTGTCAATCCAGACCAAAAGCCAGCTTATGATAACGCAATTAATGCTTTAAAAAACAACACGATTAGAGACAATCCTGACTCATTGGTTCTCCCTACGAAAAAAGGTGATGTTGAATTGTCAGTCAAAGAATATAAAACAATTAAAATGGCTACAGAACTATCGAAGGTTTATAATAAAGACCAATATGGTTCTGACGCAGACTATCTTACTGAAGACCAATGGAACAAAGTTAAAGAAGATTATCCTGCTTTAAACCTTCCAGATTCAATCAAAGACGCTTCACCTAAACAGATATTCTCTGCAAGCTGGAAACACTATGGTGAGGGTGTGGAGCTGTTAAAACGGTTAGGTAGACCAGTTGACACAACAAATCTTTATATTATCTCCATGATGGGGGATAAAGCAGAAGAATTTTTTAATACCTCGAATAGCACAGATATCTCGTCTTGGGTTGGAAAAGACTACAGAGTTCCTCAAGGTATGACTAAGGCTCAATTGTTAAAATGGGTGGAAGATGGAGCTAGTGCTCATGTTGATGAGGCTATTCAGAATATTAAAAACGTTGACCAAGGTGACTAATCTCGTAATAATGTAGGAATGATTAACAATTATTCTAACTTTGTAAAATATATTGGAATGGGTACTACAAAAGAGTATTCGTTTCCTTTTAAAATTACAGACGTTAATCAGATTAGAGTTCTGGTTTTCGACAGCAGTGGAGTTTTCCAATACAGTGAAGTAGGACAAGGTGGAATAAATGTTGAATCTATTAAATTCAATATTAACAAAGCTGGTGGAGTTGTAGTTCTAAGAAACAATTTGTCAGGTAGTTCAAACATAATCATCAAACTTTCGATGAACGAAGGTTTACAACCTTATCAATACCGTGAACAAGATG
>CAZDRS010000663.1:0-1198 GCA_964507585.1 uncultured Dechloromonas sp. | reverse complement strand
CTTTGCCTAGTTTTTTGCCAAATAGTTTTGGTGGAAATCCTATGCCAAACTCTTCGACTTCAACGCCATTTTTCTTGGCGACTAAAAAATGCCCATATTCGTGGACTACTACCAGCAATACAAATAGTATCAACCCTAATATTATCAAGCCCATTTATTCCCCTTTTTCATATTATTTACCAAATCGCCTGGTTCTTGCCGAATATTCAGCCAGTGCTTTATCTAGGTCTATTTTATCAAATTCTGGCCAGTTTTTATCTACAAAATATAGTTCGCTATAGGCGGCACGCCATAACATAAAATTGCTAATCCGCCGTTCGCCAGATGTTCGTATCAATAGGTCAATAGGTGGAATACTGGCATGATATATATTCTGCTCTATTAGTTCGCCGGATATATCTTCGGCTGCATAACCCTTGGCTACAACGAATTTTACTGCATTTACTATTTCATCGTGTCCACCATAGTTAAAACATAGTGCCAATGTGCCTGCGGTGTTATTTTTACTTACCTCCTCGGCATTGCGTAAGCTTTTAAGTAGTTTTTTGCTTAGATTTTTAGGGTTGCCAAGCCATAAAACTCGAATACCTTTTTTGTGTAATTCTTTAAAATCTTTGGTAACCATTTTATAGGCCAAATTCATTAGGTAGTTTATCTCTGTTTTGGTACGGTTCCAATTTTCAGTCGAAAATACATATGCAGATAGATATTTGACACCATTTTCAAAAGCATATATTGATATATTCTTTAGATTATCACAGCCCCTGCGGTGCCCCTCTAGACTAGGTAGGCCATTGTCGGCCGCCCAACGCCTATTGCCGTCTAGTATTATCCCAACATGAGTCGGCAAAGTTGCAGTTTGTGTATTTGGCATATCTATACATTTTAACCCATAGATGAGCCAAAACAAAACTTGTAAACTGTATCTAAACAGTCAGTATTTCGATCTCTTTGTTCTTGGCTATCGATTCTACCTGTTGTTTGACTTTGGTCATTTGGTCATCTATCTGTTTTTCGATCCTACTTAGATCATCTTCACTAAATAGTTTGTCATTTTTTGATTTTTTGGCGATATCTAGAGCATCATGTCGAATATTACGACAGGCTATATAGCACTGTTCAGATTTTTCGTTTAACTGTTTAACTATTTCGTGTCGACGTTCAGTATTTAGCGGTGGCACTGGCACGCGTACAACAC
>CAZDRS010000662.1:0-1199 GCA_964507585.1 uncultured Dechloromonas sp. | reverse complement strand
TGTCGTTATACTACTACCAGGGCTAGCCTATAGGCGTGACGTTACAGATAAAAAGCATGTTGGCCAGGTCCACATGCTAGAAATGTGGCGTGTTTGCAAAAATAATAATATTACTAAATCAGACCTACTAAAAACAGTTCGTGCTATTGCCGAAGCCGCGGCGCCAGGCTGGAAGCTGCGCATAGTAGATTCACCCCACCCCTACACCGAGCAAGGTATAGAAGTAAATGCCATAAATGATGACAACGATATCGAAATACTAGAATGCGGACTTATCAACAAGCAAATACTATCAAATGCCGGGCTAGACCCCAGTATGTATAGTGGCTGGGCGCTAGGTATGGGGCTAGATAGGCTAGTAATGACACTAAAACAAATACCAGATATTCGTTATTTGCGTTCAAAAAACCCGGCTATAGCTAAACAAATGCAAAATTTGAATAAATATATCGAGGTGTCAGATCAGCCAGCCATAAAACGCGATATGTCATATAGTGTACCTACTAGCTATGTCGAAGAAGATATCAACGAAGAAATACGCCAAGCACTAGGTGCCAACGAGCCACTATTAGAATCTGTGGAAATATTATCGACGACAAACTACGTCTGCTTACCAGTAGTTGCAGTTGAAAAACTCGGCATAAAACCAAACCAAAAAAATATACTAGTTCGTGTAACCTTGCGTAGCCTTGAGGCTTCGATCACAAATGATCAAGCAAACAAAATATATAGCCAAATATACCCCAAAATAAACCACGGCACCGCCGGCTACTATCAATAAAACTAGTATAGTTTAAGATTTTCAAAGTAAAATGTTAGACTTAAAAAATGAATAAAATACTATTTATACATCGCTCAGTCGGTGAAAATATCATTACAGATGGTAAACTGTATGAAAAACTGACCCCCCCCTTTCAGATATAGATTTCAATGACTTCAATGTAAATACAAATATACTACGCTCAAAAAATGGTACCGTAAAATACCAATTAAACTTCCCAGATAACAATACTAAACCCAAAGATTATGCGACGATTTTGAATGATAATAGCGACACATATCTTGAAACCATAAAATTTGTTTGTCAGTTTGATAATGTGATTATCAAATCTTGCTATCCAAACTCAAACATATCTAGTTCAAATGAATTATCAAATATTAAAGATTACTACACTGCTATTGCAAACTATTTTGCATCA
>CAZDRS010000661.1:0-1199 GCA_964507585.1 uncultured Dechloromonas sp. | reverse complement strand
ATTTCGTCGAGGAACAGCGTGCCGCCATCGGCCAGCTTGAACTTGCCGTCGCGGCCGCAGCGCTCCGCACCGGTATAGGCCCCCGGCGCCACGCCGAAGAATTCCGCTTCGAGCAGGGTTTCCGGCACCGCGGCGATATTGACGGCAACGAAGGGCGCCTCGGCCCGCGCCCCTGCGGCATGGATGGCCTGCGCCAGCAATTCCTTGCCGGTTCCCGTCTCGCCCAGGATAAGCACCGAGGCTGTCGTCCGCGCCGCCCGCCGGGCTGCCTGCTTGACCGCGCTGCACGCGGCCCCGGCGCCAACGAAACTGGCGAAGGTATATTTGGTCTTGCGCGCCTCGGCCAGCTTTTTCCGGGCGTCTGCCAGATCGCTACGCAGGCGCTGGTAACGTGCCATCAACGAGGTCAGATGGCGCGGATCATCGTAGAGCATGAAGCCGACCGCGCCGACCACCTTGCCTGTCTTGTCGTGCAAGGGCAGCCGGGTAACGACGAAGGCCGCGTCGCCATGCTCCATCACGTCGAGCATAATCGGCCGCCCGGTTTCCACCACCTGGCGCATCAGGCTGTTGGGAATGACCTTCTCGACTTCCTGGCCGACCACGCACTCAGGAACGGCGATACCCAAGCGCTCCGGATACCGCTCGTTCATCCAGACGACGCGCCCCTCGGTGTCGACGATGACCGCCCCTTCGCAATATTCGGCGTAGTGGGCAAGCAGGGATTCGGACGCGAGTTGCCGCAACTCCTCGGCAGAAGTCATGCCAATGCGAACATCTCAGTCAGCGAGCGCCGCCTCGATTTCGGCAAAGGTGCTGGCCAGTTCGAAACCAAGCACCGGCACGCCCAGCAGGCGACCGATGTGGGTAGCCGAGAACATGCCGCGCAAACGCGGCAGGCCGGTGGTCGGATCGATGTCCTCGACCAGGATGTGCTGCCGGCCCAGATGCTTCAGCGCATCGAGAATGTCGATCACGCGGACGTTCAGCACTTCGTTCAGGTACAGCGTATCGACACTGCCGATCGGCGTCATCAGGTCGGCCACCAGCAGTTCGTCGCGCTTGCAACCGCGCGACTGTGCCAGTTGCATCGGCTTCTCGCCGAGGACGTCGCGCGCCGTGATCAGGCCCACCACGCCATCGTCCGGCGCACTGACAATCAGCATGCGAACCCCGCGCGAAATCATCCGCGCATTGGC
>CAZDRS010000660.1:0-1200 GCA_964507585.1 uncultured Dechloromonas sp. | reverse complement strand
CTGTCGGAAGTTGTAAAAGCTGACAACATTCGAGGCCGGGAGCCTCCACATGGCCATTCTAGCTGTATCCACCTACGCCACGGCTTCGGTGGATGTTTCCTAGCGGCCTACGGCCGCCCCCACTACAAACTAAAAACTACCAACTAAAAACTACAAACTACCCTCCAACATCTACCCCCTACCGTCCAACCTCCAACGTCCACCCTCCACCATCCACCCTCCAACCCTTGTACGATTTGTCACACCAGATATGTGAAATTGCTTACTGAGCAGGCAGGATTTACAACGTATGATAGGGGTATCATACGAAAGGAGTGCGTATGGACAGGGTGTTTACACAAACGTTCAACTTGCAGCCTCGCAGCAGTGAGGAATTGCAGGCAGTGGTGCGCCGGTTTGAGGCCAAGTGGCGGCAGCGTCGCAGGGCTCATCCGTTTGCTGGACTCGCGGTCTAGTCCCACCGGTTCTGTCTGGTCGGTAGGTGGCTAGGTTTTAGCGCTCTTGCTGTGCGCTGATCCGATGGCTTCGCTTACACTGGCGAAGCCATCTTTTTTGAGTAGTACCGCCAGGTCACGGTTGAGCTGGCCTATCAGCTGCGGCCCGCCGTAAATCATGCCGGTGATAAGCCCGACCAAGCTTGCGCCGCTTCTAATCTTGCGGTAGGCATCTACTGCGGTAAATACCCCGCCGACGCCGATAATGGTCAGGCGGTCGCCATAAAGTCTATAGGTCCGTCCTATAAGGTCGTCACTGAGGGCTTGGGTGGGGAGGCCGCTCAGGTTGCCTTTCACCTGGGATGGCAATTCTTCAGATGGGATTTCACTTCGTTGCTTGCTGAGGTTGCCAATGGTCACCCCCTGTACATTGTGCGTGACGATGACGTTTAGCAGCGCAGCAAAGTCCGGCCAGCTGTGATTGATGGGCATTTTCACCCATACCGGCTTGCGAATCTTCAGCCTGTCTACGGCCGCGAGCAGTTGCTCGAGCCGCTTCGGTTCGGTGAATGGTTCCCCGCCGTACGCATTCGGGCAGGAAATGTTGATCTCTAGCACAGCCACGCGGGGCTCATCCTGGAGTAGCTTCAGGCTGCCGACGTAATCGGCTATAGCCTCTTTGTCGTCGCAGTTTTCGGGGTTATTAGTCTTGGCTACCGACATGACCAGCGGAAAGGTGTCGAAAGTACTGTCTTTGTAGCTGCGT
>CAZDRS010000659.1:0-1202 GCA_964507585.1 uncultured Dechloromonas sp. | reverse complement strand
TTCAACTAGACGAACGAGTGTACTTAAAGGCAACCAATGATTTAAAAAAATTTAATCAATTGGGACTAAGAGAGGTTGTAAACGAAGCACTCCCCAAAGAAAAAGACCAAGCAAGAGCCATAAAAGAAATCTTTCAGATGGCAGAAAGTTCAAACATAAATATTGACAAAATCCAATTTGCAGATTCTACACTTGGTGAGAAACCAAAAAATGCCACCCCATCAACTACTAGTGGCGGAAATAATCAACCCGCTAGTTCTTCAATCACCCAAGCTAAACCAATAGCCGGAATAAGTGGTGTACAGGGCATAGAAATGTCTGTAGGTATTTCAAGTATTAATGATAAAATACCAATAGATTATAATAGATTCATAGATTTTGTAAATAAAATTACCAATAGTCGTAGAACAATGCAAATTACCAAACTTTCAATACAACCGGGCTTAAAAAAAGCCGAAATAACTATTAATATATTCGTAAAGTCATGACACTAAACACTGAATTACTGACAAAATATACACAACCACTTAGAACGTTTATCAGAAGATACGGGCCATATATATATTTGGCGCTAATCGCAACGGTCATTAGTTTTCTAATGTTACGTATCAGCTCACTAAATGGCTATGAGGTTAATGACACCGATATCAGTAGTGATGTTAAACCGATTAGTATAAATGACAAGCAAGCTTATATTATATTACATCTTGATAGTTGGCCAGTTGACACACAACCCAATTCCAAAACAGGGCGAGTTAGCCCATTCTAAATATTCACCCTGTCATCATAATGACTTGGTCGTAAACTGTTTCTATACGAGCCCGCTTGGCCGGTTGCAATCAGAAAGTCATCTTTGGCGTCTAATATAATCTTAGCTACGCCATTTGGATTTGGGCAGAAATTAAATATAAAATTAGCCTGCTCCCCTGCCGTTTCTATTTTGACACAGCCAAAATTAAAAGTGTTGGCAAAAAATCCACGTTGTTGGCTGCTAACATCTTCAACATTTGCTAGTGATATTTGTGATATTTTACGATCAAATAAACCCTGTTGAAGTATCTGTATGACGTTTCTGTCTGTAACTGTAAGCTTTGATTGATTATATACATTGGTTGCAACTGCCACTATGGCAATCACTATGATAGCTATGATAACCGCAAAAAGAGCTAGCATGCTATATGCAGTAGTACTACTTGAGAAAA
>CAZDRS010000658.1:0-1203 GCA_964507585.1 uncultured Dechloromonas sp. | reverse complement strand
CGTCCTAAATTTAAAGAAACACCATCAATGATAGCAGGAACTCATCGGCACATAGCTATTTTAGAACCAGATTTATTCGATAAAATGTTTGTTTGCTATAAAGGAGAAGGCGACAGGCGCACAAAGGAATATAAGGAATTTGCAGAAAAACATAAAGACAAAACTGTCCTTAAAGAAGAGGAATATAATGAAATTTTATATTGTAGGGACGCTGTTTTAAATGACCCAGTTGCAAGAATTTTATTAAAAAATGGATTATATGAAAGATCTTATTTTATAGATGATAAAGAAGATGGTATAAGTAAAAAAATAAGACTCGATATAATCAATTCGCTTGCAATATCGGATTTAAAAAAATGCCAAAATGCGAACAAATACGAATTTGAGTTTGACGCTGGAAAGTATAATTTAGTCATACAAGCAGCGTACAGCTTAGATATCTACAAAAAAATATCAGGAATTAAAAAAGATAATTTTGTTTTAATCGCTGTCGAGGAAAAATACCCTTACAATGTTTGCTGCTATGAATTTAAAGAAGACGATTTAAATATTGCAAGAGAACACATTGATAATGCTTTAAAAATATATAAAAAATGTTCCGAAACGAACACGTATAAAAAAATAAATTACCCCGTGAGAACCTTGGATATTCCGGAAAGATTCAAGCTTAGGAGAATTGGATAAATGTCGAATTTAGTTGAAAGTAAAGAAACAAGTTTAACAAAATCAAACACAGAATTGCAGTCAAAAGCAATTCAAGCACAAGCTGCGGTTTTTATGGCGAAACAATTTCCTAGAGATTTGCACGCTGCCGACACAAGAATAACGAATATATGTAAAAGTAAATCTCTAGCAAATGTTTCTTTATATAGTTACGAAAGAGGCAAGCAAATTGTATCGGGTGCTTCAATCCGATTAGCTGAAATGATTGCGCAAAATCTAGGAAACTTTCAAAGCGGCGCAACAATTTTAGAGCGAGGGAATGGCTGGACAAAAGTTGAGGCTTGGGCTTGGGATGTAGAAAATAATAACTACGCAAGCAGGGTTTTTGTAGTAGATCATGTAAGAGAAACAAAAGCCGGAAAATATGATTTAAAATCAGAACGAGATATCACGGAATTAATTTTAAATATGGCAGCAAGACGAAGACGTGCATGTATTTTAGAATTAGTTCCCTTTTATATCACTGAAAATGCAATTGCA
>CAZDRS010000657.1:0-1205 GCA_964507585.1 uncultured Dechloromonas sp. | reverse complement strand
GACAGGGGTTTGCCAGTATATTTAATGGTTGCCTCTAATTTTCGTACAGGCCGATGCGTCAAATATGACGTTCGGCTTTTTTCATCATTGGCCTTGATGCAGGAAGGCCAAGTACTTTGAAGGAATGCGTGTGATGGAACCGGCAGTACCTGATCGGCAGGGTTTGTACGACCCAGCCAACGAGCACGACGCTTGCGGCGTAGGCTTTGTCGCCCATGTCAAAGGCCAGAAGAGCCACAATATCGTCGAGCAGGGTTTGTTGATCCTCAAAAACATCGATCACCGCGGTGCAGTGGGTGCTGACCCGCTGCAGGGTGACGGTGCCGGTATCCTGATCCAGATTCCGGATCAGTTCTATCGCGAGGAAATGGCCAAGCAGGGCGTCGAACTGCCGCCGAGTGGCGAGTATGGCGTCGGTATGGTCTTCCTGCCGCAGGAAGCGGCTTCGCGTCACGCCTGTATCGAGGAAATCGAACGTTCCGTGCTGGCCGAAGGCCAGATCATCCTTGGTTGGCGCGATGTGCCGGTCAATCGTGACATGCCGATGTCGCCGACGGTCAAGGCCAAGGAGCCGGTGATCAAGCAGGTTTTCGTCGGTCGTGGCCCGGATGTCTTCGTCACCGATGCCCTCGAGCGCAAGCTGTACATCATTCGCCGCCGTGCCGCCAACGCCATCAAGTCGCTGAAGCTGAAGCACGGCCAGGAATTCTACGTACCGTCGTTCTCGGCCCGTACCGTGAACTACAAGGGTCTGCTGCTGGCCGATCAAGTTGGTGTGTATTACCTCGACCTGCAGGACAAGCGCACGGTTACTGCGCTGGCCTTGGTGCACCAGCGTTTCTCGACCAACACCTTCCCGACCTGGGATCTGGCCCATCCGTTCCGCTACATTGCCCACAACGGTGAAATCAACACCGTACGCGGCAACGTCAACTGGTTCAAGGCTCGTGAGCAGGCAATCTCCTCGCCCATCCTCGGCGACGACCTGAAGAAGGTCTGGCCGTTGCACTATCCTGGCCAGTCGGATTCGGCATCGTTCGACAACGCGCTCGAACTGCTGGTCATGGGCGGTGGTTATTCGCTGGCCCAGGCCGTCATGCTGATGATCCCGGAAGCCTGGGAAAAGCATTCGACGATGGACGAGAATCGCCGCGCCTTCTACGAATACCATGCCGCCATGATGGAGCCGTGGGACGGCCCCGCCG
>CAZDRS010000656.1:0-1206 GCA_964507585.1 uncultured Dechloromonas sp. | reverse complement strand
ATGGCTACTATGGTGTTGAAATGGAGGCATCGACAATTTTTGCAGTTTCACAACACTTCAATGTGCCCTCTGCTGCCTCGCTTTATGTCGGAGACAATCTCATTGAAGAGCACAATAACATGAGCGATGAATATACCGCCGAAGCAGACACCAGAAAACAAAATCAACTCACACAAATAAAGATAGGTTTATCTGAACTTCTCGCTTGAAGAATAGTTGCAACAGACAAGACAATGGACCTCCAATACACTTATACTTAATTTCCTCAGTGTGAGGAGTTTTTGTTTGTTATAATTATACTATAGACAAAACGTCAGCATTAAATCAACTACAAAAATTTCTAAATAACAATCCCGACCTAAAGCCAACTGAAGGCTATGTATTAAGTGACCCCTCCGAGCGAGCAATTAACAATGAGGCAATTTATTACTTCTAGTGGACGGAATTAAGTGGACAAGAGTGCTCGAGGTGGCTATTCGTACTATGTTATGCCGGATGGTGCAGTAGTATTGCCAAATGGAAACTCGGGTCAACCTGAAAGTCTTGAAAACATCTATTCTCGCTGGCAAAATCAAAAATTCTAAGACTTACGAGAGGCCTTTAATTTATTTATTCTTTTTTAAGTATATTTGACTTTCGGTATCGGCTTGTGTAGTAGCGTCCAATAAAGGAATTAGCTGCAATGATTTAGCAAGTTTTACATCGTCTTTATTCATTCCTTGAAGGATAAATACTCCTCCTGGGGTCAAGATTCTTGCAACTTCTAGCAACAACTTTATGTGTAGACAAATATAGTTCTTTGGGTCTAAGGATACTTGTGTTATAGCATTTCTATATTCTTTTGCCATAAGTTCTGCTTTCTCTCTATGGCTCAATATAGAATCATAGTCAAATGATGGAAGATAACTACACAAAACCCCTCCTATACTTTCGCTTAATAGGGTAATGTCACGAACATCTATCACCTCATCGATAGAGTAGTTGTGCGGTACATCATCTTCTGTATAGACTGTTACTCCTTTAGATATATTTGTAACTTTTGTAATCGGAAGAGTCAGATTAAGTCTCTCCATCACCCTATATCCTCTAGGAGTTGGCCCAGCTATTTCTATTACTGGAAGAAAAATCTCATCTAGAATACTTTGGATCTTTGAACTCATATTAAGTATATTGTATAGCAATCCCAGTGGAAAGACGGCTTTTTTG
>CAZDRS010000655.1:0-1212 GCA_964507585.1 uncultured Dechloromonas sp. | reverse complement strand
GAAATCGCCGATATCCGGGACTTTGACTTCAACGAGACTCATGGTCATCTCCCCTTACAGCGCCACGCGGCGGAAGTCCGCCAGCAGCTGGGCGACATAGACGTTGAAGCGGGTGGCCAGCGCGCCGTCGATGACGCGGTGGTCGGCGGTCAGCGACAGCGGCAGGGTCAGGCGCGGCACGAATTGCTTGCCATCCCACACCGGCTTGTGGGCCGACTTGTTGACCCCGAGGATGGCCACTTCCGGCGCATTGACGATCGGGGCGAAGTAGGTGCCGCCGATGCCGCCGAGCGAGGAGATGGTGAAGCAGGCACCGGACATGTCGGCCGGCTTCAGCTTGCCGTCGCGGGCCTGCTTGGCCAGATCGCCGGATTCCTGCGCGATCTCGAAGACCGACTTCTTGTCGGCGTTCTTGATCACCGGTACGACCAGGCCGTTCGGGGTATCCGCAGCGAAACCGATGTTGTAGTACTTCTTCAGCACCAGGTTGTCGCCATCGAGCGAGGCGTTGAACTCGGGGAACTTCTGCAGGGCCTTGACGCAGGCCTTGACCAGGAAAGCCAGCATGGTCAGCTTGGCGCCGCCGCCCTTTTCGTTTTCCTTGTTCAGCTGGACGCGGAAGGCTTCCAGGTCGGTGATATCGGCGTCTTCGTGATAGGTCACGGCCGGGATCATCACCCAGTTGCGCGACAGGTTCTGGCCGGAGATCTTCTTGATGCGCGACAGCGGCTTGGTTTCGATTTCACCGAACTTGGAGAAATCAACCTTCGGCCACGGCAGCAGATCGAGCACGCCGCCACCAGTGACGCCGCCCGAGGCGGAAGCGACCGGGCCGGAGATGGCGCCGGACATCACGCCCTTGACGTACTTGGTCAGGTCTTCCTTAACGATGCGGCCTTTCGGGCCGGAAGCGGTGACCTTGGCCAGGTCGACGCCCAGTTCGCGGGCATAGGCGCGGACGGAAGGCGAGGCGTGAACCTTGGAGCCGATGGGCAGCGCCGGAGCCAGTGCAGCCGAGGCGGCGGCAGGTGCTGCGACCGGAGCCGGTGCGGCCGTAACCGGAGTTGCGGTGGCCGGTGCCGGAGCAGCAGCGGGGGCGACAGCGGCAGCCGGAGCGCCAGCGCCGGTTTCCACCTTGATCAGCAGGGTGCCTTCGCTGACCTTGGAGCCGAGCTGAACCAGCACTTCCTTGACGGTGCCGGCGACGGTGGA
>CAZDRS010000654.1:0-1213 GCA_964507585.1 uncultured Dechloromonas sp. | reverse complement strand
CGCTCGGCGCGTGGTGCGCAGCCGATGGATGACTTGAGTGAACAAATAAGCATGAACTACACACCAGAACACCTGCAGGCCCTGCGCGAAGCACTGGCCAGCGGCGAGCACCGCGTGACCTATGAGGGCAAGAGCATCGAGTACCGCAGCGTGGCCGATCTGAAGGCGGCGATTGCAGAGGTCGAAGCCACCATGGCTCGTGAATCCGGCGCATCCAAATCCCGCCAGATCCGCGTGATCACGAGCAAAGCACTCTGATGGCCTGGTTCAAAAGTCTGCGTCGCCGAATGTTCGGCGGCACGCCGGTCTATGACGGCACCGGCGGTGGTCGCCGTGCCCTGGCCTGGATGCCCAGCAATCCGGGTGCAGTCGCGGCGCTCTCGCTCGCCCAAGATGAACTGCGCGCCAAAAGCCGTGATCTGGTCAGGCGTAACGCCTGGGCAGCGGCTGGCATCGAAGCCTTTGTGGCCAACGCGATTGGTACCGGCATCAAGCCGCAGAGCATGGTGCAGGACCAGCCCACCCGCGAGGCGATTCACAGCCTCTGGTGGGACTGGTGCGAACAGGCCGATGCCGCTGGCCTCACCGATTTCTACGGTCTGCAGGCGCTCGCCACACGCGCCATGCTCGAAGGCGGCGAGGCGCTGGTCCGGCTGCGCTATCGCCGCATAGAAGATGGTCTGCTGCCGGTGGCGCTGCAGATCCAAGTGCTGGAAGCCGAGCATCTGCCAACCACCATGAACCGGGATCTGTCCGGTGGCAATGTCATTCGCGCTGGAATCGAGTTCGACCGGCTGGGTCGCCGGGTGGCCTACCACCTGTACCGCTCGCACCCCAACGATGGCTTGCTGGCACCGATGTCCAGCAGTGCCGGCGGCGGTGGCATGGATACCGTGCGGGTCGATGCGAGTGAAGTCATCCACCTGTTTCGCCCCTTGCGTCCCGGCCAGATCCGGGGCGAGCCGTGGCTCACTCGGGCGCTCGTGAAACTCAACGAGTTGGACCAGTACGACGACGCGGAGCTGGTGCGTAAGAAGACGGCGGCCATGTTTGCGGGCTTCATCACCCGCATGGCCCCGGAAGACAATCTGATGGGTGAGTCGGCGGCCGATGGCAACGGCGTAGCGCTCGTGGGCATGGAGCCTGGCACGCTGCAAATCCTGGAGCCAGGCGAAGACATCAAGTTCTCAGCCCCTGCTGATGTGGGATCGTC
>CAZDRS010000653.1:0-1217 GCA_964507585.1 uncultured Dechloromonas sp. | reverse complement strand
CCCATGTGGTCGGTCGGCGACATGTTGAAGGTGCCGCTGGTGGCAACGAAGCCCTTGGTCGCTTCGAGCGCGTCGCGAACCTTGGCCTTGTCGGTGGAACCGGCACGCTTGATGGCGTCGACCGCCAGCATCAGGCCGTCGTAGGCGTAGCCGCCGAAGGTCGACACGTCGGCCTTGTAAGCCGCCTTGTAAGTTTGCTCATAGGCGGTCACGACCGGCTTCTGCACATCCTTGGCCGGCAGTTTCTCGGGGATCAGCTGGGCCGGTGACGGCAGGCGCACCCCTTCGGCAGCCGAGCCGGCCAGCTTCAGGAATTCGTCGGAAGCGACACCATGCGACTGGTAGAGCGGCAGCGTGATGCCGAGTTGCTTGTAGTTCTTGGTCACGATGGCCGGGCCCTGGCCGAGGCCGAACACGAACACGGCCTGGACGCCCGGTGCGGTCTTGATCTTGGTCAGCTGCGGGCTCATGTCGGTATCCTTCGGCCCATAGGTTTCGTTGGCGACCAGCGTGATACCGTACTTGCCGGCCACCGCTTCGGTTTCCTTCTTGCCGGAAGCGCCGAAGCCGGAGGTTTCGGAGAGCAGGGCAACCTTGGTCAGGCCGCGCTTCTTCATGTCCTCGAAGACCTTTTCGGCGGCCATGCGGTCGGTGTGCGGCGTCTTGAAGACGAATTTCTTGACCGGCTCGACGATGACCACCGCCCCGGCCAGCGAGATGAACGGAATGCCCGCCTTCTCGGCCAGCGGCACGGAGGACATGGTGGCGCCGGTGGTGGTGCCGCCAACCAGCACGTCGACCTTGTCGTCCTCGATCAGGCGCTTGGTGAAGCCGTTGGCCTTGTTGGCATCGCTGCCGTCGTCGTAATGGACGAGTTGCAATTGGCGGCCAAGCACGCCGCCCTTCTTGTTGAGGTCATCGACGTAGAGTTGCAGGGTCTTCAGTTCGGGATCGCCGAGGAAAGCGGCCGGGCCGGTGACCGACAGCACGGAACCGATCTTGATCGGATCGGCCGCGAAGGCACTGAATGCGCCGAGCACCAGAGCGGTGCCGGCAACGAGTTTTTTCATGCTGTGCTTCATGGGTTTGTCTCCTCCATCGGGTTGTTGTGGGTGTTGCGGTAAAACTGCCGAACCGTCATTCCCGGCTTGACCGGGAATCCAGGAGCGCACATCTGGATTCCCGCCTGCGCGGGAATGACGGCAAAAGCTTGCTCA
>CAZDRS010000652.1:0-1217 GCA_964507585.1 uncultured Dechloromonas sp. | reverse complement strand
GCCAACCGCCTGCTGCGCCGGGTGCGCGATTATGCCGAGGTCAAGGCCGATGGCAACATCACGCGCACCGTGGCCGACAAGGCGCTGCACATGCTCGACGTCGACCCGGCCGGCCTCGACCTGATGGATCGCAAGCTGCTTTCGGCGGTAATCGACAAGTTCGGCGGCGGCCCGGTCGGCGTGGACAACCTGGCGGCGGCAATTGGCGAAGCGCGCGACACCATCGAGGATGTGCTCGAACCCTACCTGATCCAGCAGGGCTACCTGCAGCGCACCCTGCGCGGCCGCATCGCGACACCGGCCATCTACCGCCATCTGGGCCTCGCCGAGCCGGCTAGCGCCGTGGTGCGCGACCTGCTGTCCGACGGCTGATCCGGGTATACCAAACTCCGGTTTAGGCGTTATGCATTGGGATGTCGGCAATTTTCCGTGAACGGCGGCAATCGTCGCGGAAACAGACCGTTACAAAACAATGTTGCAACGCAAGGTAAAATCCCGGGATGAAATTTGAGCCCAGTCCAAACGCCTTCACCATTCCGGTTCGCGTCTATTACGAGGATACCGATGCGGGTGGGGTCGTTTACTACGCCAATTACCTGAAGTTCTTCGAACGTTGCCGCACCGAGTGGATGCGTTCGGCCGGCCACGACCAGCGCCAACTGGCGCTCGATGCCGGCATCGGCTTCGTCGCCCGCAAGGCGAACTGCGAATATCTCCGTCCTGCCCACCTCGACGATCAACTGACCGTCGGTCTCGAAGTCGAAAAGCTGACCCGCGTGCGTGTCGTTTTCCGTCAGCACGTCCGTCGTGGTGAAGATGAGCTGGTCACCGGCACGGTTGAGATCGCCTGCGTCGACATGGCGACCATGAAACCCGCCCCCATTCCCGATTTTCTGTATTCCAAGCTGGAAGCGCTTAAATGAACGTTACCCAGGATCTCTCCATCCTCCATCTCATCCTGCAGGCCAGCGCGGTCGTCCAGGTCGTCATGGCCCTGCTCGCCGGCGTCTCGCTGATGTCGTGGTACTACATCTTTATGAAGCTGTTCGCCGTCAAGCAGGCGCGCGCGAAGACCGAAACCTTCGAGCGTGACTTCTGGTCGGGCGGCGATTTGAACAACCTGTATAACAGCGCGGTAAACGACCGCCACCATGCCGGTTCCATGGAGCGCATCTTCGAAGCCGGCTTCCGCGAATTCACCAAGCTGCGCGGCCAGA
>CAZDRS010000651.1:0-1225 GCA_964507585.1 uncultured Dechloromonas sp. | reverse complement strand
TCGGTCGAGGCGTGGTTGATGGCGTCGAGCAGGGCGCCCAGCGTTTCCATGATGCGGGCGCGTTCTTCGAGCAGGTTGTTGTCGCGCGCCATGCTGGCCGAGAGCTCCTGGCGCAGCTGGCCAATGACCTCGGCGGCGGCCTTGGGCGCTTCGGCGGCGGTCTGCATCAGGCGGGTGACTTCCGTAATGGTCGTTTCCGACTGGCGCTGCGTCGCGGCGACGAGGTCGCGGGCGGTGTCGCCCAAGGTCTGCGTGATCTGCTGCTGTTGCGCCAGCGCGGTGTCGCCGTGCTGCTGCCACTGGCTTTCCAGCTTGCCGGCCATGGCCGTCAGGGCGTCGGTGAACTGGTTCTGGCGGGCCTGTTCGCCGGTCGCCCAGTCGCGCTGCCACTCGGCCTGCGTCGTGCGCAGGTCGGCAAGCAGTGCGCCGGTGCGCTCGGCGAAGGTGTCGGCCAGCGCGGTCTGGGTCTGGGCCAGCGCCTGGGTCAGGCGGTCGCTGGATTGCTCGTGCTTGGCCAGCGCGGCGCTCCAGGTGTCAGCCACTGCCGTTACCGCTCCGTCAAAGCGCTGGGCGATGCCGTCGAGCTGGGTGGCAACCTGCTGGGCGAGCAGCGCTTGCTGATCCTGCGTTGTTTGCGCGAAAGCGGCGTGGCTGGCTGCCAACTCGGCCTTGAGCGCGGCATGGGTGTGATCGACCGAGGCGAGCAGCGCCTGCGAACGCTCGCCGAAGGTGTCGGCAAAGGCGGACAGCGTACCGTTCAACTGCTGGTTCAGCGCGTCGCTGCTCTGCGTGTGTTGGGCCAGTGCCGCCTGCCAGGTCGTTGCCACCTCGGCGACAACGGTATCGAGGCGGGTGGTGATGGCTTCGATCTGCTGGGCCAGCGTCGCGGCCAGTTGCTGCTGGCTGGACGACGTGGCGCTGGCAAGTGCAGCCTGTTGCTGGGCGGCGTCAGCCTGCAATCTGGCTTGTGTGGCATCGACCGAGGCGAGCAGGGCGGCGGAACGTTGCTCGAAATTATCGGCGTAGGCGGTGAGGGCGCCTTGCAGTTGCTGGCGCTGGCTGTCGGTGGCCTGTTCGTGGCGGGCCAGGGCTTGCGTCCAGGTGTCGCTGACGGCGCCGACGGTCTGCGCAAACTGGCCGGCGATGCCTTCCAGCTGGCCCTGCACGGTGCCGAACAGCTTGTCGTGCAGGCCGCGCGTCTCGTTGGCGATGCCGGTCATGGTGG
>CAZDRS010000650.1:0-1229 GCA_964507585.1 uncultured Dechloromonas sp. | reverse complement strand
CATGGGCTCTGTCCAGCTGCTGTGCGACCGGGGCATCTGGCTCGACCAGGGCCGCGTGCGCGAAGACGGCCCGCTGCTGCCGGTCAGCAAAGCCTATCTGGCCAGCATTCGTGACGAAGAAGAGCGGCGGGTCAAGGCGCGCAGCATGTCGCTGACCAAGAAGCAGGCCGGCCAGTTGCTCGATCCCGCCAGGGCGACCAGCCTAGTGCGCCTGATCGGCGCTGACGGGCGCGCGCCCAGGGCGCCCACCGCGGTTGCCGCCCTTCGCTATGGTGATGCCAATGGCCGGCTTGGCGAGCTGCGACCGGGCATCGCAGCCGGCGATGGCAGCGGGCCTATCGTCGACCCTGAGCACATGAACTGGAAGGCCTACCAGAAGCTGGCTGACAGGCCGTGTTGGCTGTTTGCCGACTATGGTGGCCGGTATGGGCATGCCCCCATACAGATTGTCTGGCCCCAGAGGCGGCACATCGAGCCCTGGATCGAGATCGACTACCGCAACACCGGCGACCAGGCCGTCCAGCTGGACCAGTTCAACCCCGAAACCCATACCTATCAGCCCTGCGCGGCCATGGCACCGACCCAGACCGACGGCTGGCAGACCGTGCGTATGCCGCTGCATACGGGGAGCAAAGAGCAGGACCCCGCTGCCGCCTTGCTTGATAGCCTGACTGAACTCGCGCCGGTGGATCGCTATGGCACTGGCGAGGTTCGTCTCACGGGCTTTGGCTTCTTTGATGCACAAGGTGTGCAGCGGCATACCCTTGTCACCGGTGAACCCGTATTCGCGGTGCTATCGTACCAGGCCACCCGGCCCGTGCGTGGGGCCGTGCCTGTCATCGCCGTCTACAAGCCGGATGGCACCTGCGCCATGCAGCTGATCGCCACCCTCAGCGGGCAAACCTTTGCCGAGCTCAAGGACACCGGGGGCATACGCGTCGACGTCGAACCGCTGCACCTTGGGCCCGGGGACTACCTGGTCTCGGTGGCGTTGTTCAAGGAGATGAATCTGGCGTCGTCCATCGAGCCGGATGCTTACGACCTGCATGACCGCTGTTATGCGCTTAAGGTCTTGCCTCCGATCGGCATACAGGTTGAAATAGGTACAGTCAATCAACCCGCCGTCTGGAAAATGCTGCGATGACTCAGGATTTCCGGCTGTACAACTCCGCTGATGTGTGGGACCAAGAAATTCAGCTCGGTCAGCAGAACCTGCTGCGCGCGCTGCG
>CAZDRS010000649.1:0-1229 GCA_964507585.1 uncultured Dechloromonas sp. | reverse complement strand
TGGCTTTCGCCGACCTCAACCAGGCGCTGGCCGCCAAGCAGATCGACGCCATGTGTCAGTCCGAGCCGCAGTCCTCGCAGGCGCTGAACAAGAAGTTCGGCGTCGAGGTTATGAAGCCCTACACCACGAAGATGGGTGAGCCGGTACGCCTGTTGGTGATGACCGAGAAGATGTACAACGAGAGAAAGGACGTCGCCCAGCGGCTGATGAAGTGCTTCGTCGAGACGACCTCGCTGTTCAACAAGGACATGGGGCTGGCCGACAAGTACGTGCGCGAGCAGATGTTCAAGGGCCAGATCACATCGCAGGATTTCAAGGACGCGATGGATAACGCCAACTACACCTACGACGTGACGCTGGAGCATATCGACACCACCACCGAGTTCATGCAGAAGTACGGCGTCGGCCGCATGGCCAAGCCGCCCAAGGCCGCCGACTGGGTCAAGCTCGACCTGCTGCAGAAGGCCAAGGCCGACCTGAAGGTGAAGTGAGCGGAAGATGCAGAAACTGAAGAATTTCGCCCACGGCGCCCTGGTGCCGGTGCTGGTGCTGATCGTGTGGGAGGCCTGCTCGCGGGCCGGCCTCTTTTCGGCGGTGGTCATGCCGGCGCCGTCGGCCGTCGCCGTCAAATGGTGGGCTTACCTGATGCCGGCCCAGCCGCAGGAGGCAGGGCAGAGCACGCTGGCCTGGATGTTCTCGGGTGAGATGCTGCACGATGCCTATTCCAGCCTGTTCCGCGTCGTCGCCGGTTTCCTGATCGGCGCCGGCCTGGCGCTGCCGCTCGGCCTGATGATGGGCGCCAGCACCCGGGTCTATGCGCTGTTCAACCCGCTGATGCAGATCCTGCGGCCGATTCCGCCCATCGCCTACATCCCGCTGGCCATCCTGTGGTTCGGCCTGGGCAACCCGCCGTCCTTCTTCCTGATCGCCATCGGCGCCTTCTTCCCGGTGCTGATGAACACCATCGCCGGCGTCCGGCAGGTGGACGGCATCTACCTGCGGGCGGCCCGCAACCTCGGCGTCAATCAATGGACGATGTTCACCCGCGTCATCCTGCCCGCCGCCACGCCGTACATCCTGGCCGGCGTGCGCATCGGCATCGGCACCGCCTTCATCGTGGTCATCGTCTCCGAGATGATCGCGGTCAATGACGGCCTCGGCTTCCGCATCCTGGAAGCCCGCGAGTTCATGTGGTCGGACAAGATCATCGCCGGCATGATCACCATCGG
>CAZDRS010000648.1:0-1234 GCA_964507585.1 uncultured Dechloromonas sp. | reverse complement strand
CATTTCGTCACCGTGCATTACACCGGCTGGCTGACCAATGGCAGCAAGTTCGATTCGAGCAAGGATCGCAATGATCCCTTCCAGTTTCCGCTCGGCCAGGGGCATGTCATCAAAGGTTGGGACGAGGGCGTGCAGGGCATGAAGATCGGTGGTGCTCGCAAGCTGACCATCCCGGCCCACCTGGGTTACGGTGCACGTGGTGCCGGTGGTGTTATTCCGCCGAATGCGACGCTGGTTTTCGAAGTCGAACTGCTCGACCTGCAATGAGCGGTTCCGAGCGCGATTCGCGTTCCTCGCAACCGCCGGTGACGGCGGCGGACGATCCGTGGGCGAAGTGGCGCAAGCCGGAAGCCGACGCGGCTCCGGCCGAGTCGAAAAAGCCCCCGAAGCCGGAAAAAGTGGCCCAGGCCAACGTAGAGGCAAAGCCCGAGCCGGTTGTTGATGCGCCCGTTGCTAAGGCAGAGGGCACGCTGGGCGTACGCCGGTCGGCATCGGCTGAGCCGGGGCCGCGCAAACGTCCGGTGCGCGGTGGTGCCCTGGCACGCAAGCCACGGACTGAAGCGCCGGCACCTGAGGTGCAAAGAGGCGAGGCGGTGGAGAAGCGTGCTCCACGAAGCCAGGGCAAGGAAACAGGAGCGCGGGCGGGGAAATGGCCTGAAAAATCCGGCGAGAAGCGGGGCGACAAGCAGTTTGCCAAGCAGGGCACCAAGCCGGCCGGTCAGGGCGCGCAAACGCGTTCGCCACGGGAAGAAAATCCGTGGGCAACGAGCAAGGTGAATCGCCCGGTTGGCAAACCGGAAACCGTTCGTCCGGCCCCGCAGCCGGTGGTTGCTGGCGAAGCGCCGAGCGGTGTGCGGCTGTCCAAGGTGATGTCCGAGCGCGGCTTGTGTTCGCGGCGCGAGGCGGATTTGTGGATCGAGCGCGGCTGGGTGTTCGTCGACGGCGAGCAGGTCAGCGAGCTGGGGTCGCGCATCGATCCGAATGCGCAGGTCGAGATTTCGACCGAGGCCAAGAAGGATCAGGCCAAGGCGGTGACCATCCTGCTGCACAAGCCGGTTGGCTATGTTTCCGGCCAGCCGGAGCCGGGCATGCAGCCGGCGGTGGTGTTGATTACGCCGGAAGCGCAACTGCCGCAGTCGGGCGATCCGGAGTTCAAGCCGTGGATGTTGCGCGGCCTGGCGCCGGCCGGCCGGCTGGACGTCGATTCGACCGGCCTGCTGGTGCTGACCAGCGA
>CAZDRS010000647.1:0-1236 GCA_964507585.1 uncultured Dechloromonas sp. | reverse complement strand
ATGGTTCGAGCCCATGAAGAGTCGCTTATAAAATCTGAACGGGTTGGTAAGGCATGGCAGCGAAAACTTGATGAAGGGCTGAAAAGCCACAAACTGGTGACTAAAGCTGTACCAAAATGGATGCACGTCGTAGACGGGAAAATTGAATTGATCCCCGAGCGGGCCGAGGTTGTCAGACGAATTTTCGCTATGGTCAGGGATGGCCTAAGCCAAGACACTATAGTTCGTACCCTGAACGCAGAGATGTTGGGTTGGAATAAGGCCGGTGAATGGCATCCGTCCTACATCCATAAACTGACGATGAATCACGCCACGTATGGTGCGTTTGAGACGGGCGGGAAAATTTCCGAGGGCTACTTTCCTGCGGTTATTGCCAAGGAGGAATTCGATTATGTGCGGTCGCTACGTAGTAAGCGCAGAACACGTTCCGATCTTGGGGCGCCTGGTATCAAGCGCGGGCACGGAGTAACAAATCTATTCTCTGGCCTCGTTTATTGCGGATATTGCGGTGCAAGGATGCAAATTGCCGCGAATTTCTCCAAAAAGCACAATCGAAATGACAGATACCTAGCATGCTACGGTGCGCGAATTGGCAAGACTAACTGCGAGATCATTCGTTGGAACTACAAAGATATCGAGGGGGCATTTCTTCTGCAAATCCCTCAAGTTGATCTGGGCGCGATGTTCGGTGGGAAGAGGAGCGAAAAACTGGAACAACTTGAGGCTGAGCGCCTAAAACTGCTTGGCCTGCTCGATGGCATGCAGAAGAAAATAACGAATCTCTATATTGCCATTGAGGAGGAGCCACTTCCTGGCCTAGTTAAGCGCCTAAAGGATATGGAGGCTGCCAAAAATGAGTCGGAAAAATCCTTGGCGCTGATTAACGCTGAGCTGACCATAGAGCGAATGTCTGATGACTCAGGCCGCTCAAGGATTAAATTGCTCTTGATGCTATTCAAAGCGATGAGTCAGGCAACTGATGAGCTCCAGCTTCGAACCATTCGTGAGGGATTGTTTGAGCAAATCAGGACGTTTGTAGAGCGAATCGATCTCTATCCCAGCGGGCCTACATTGAATCGTGAGAATCGGGATATGGCCTTTATGCGTGTCCGGTTCAAATCAGGCAATGTGGTGGAAATCATTTAAGGTGAGGGCGTTTTTGTCTGTTCAGGTCGAGATGAATCAGCCCCGGCTGATTCAGACTGAATAGCCAAAAAGGCTGCAGCTCGGTCACCT
>CAZDRS010000646.1:0-1238 GCA_964507585.1 uncultured Dechloromonas sp. | reverse complement strand
GTCATCTAGCTCGTAATTAAACGATCCATAGCCATTGGTTATTCTTTTAAGCTGATCATACTAATCTGTCAAAAAATTAGCCAACGGTGCATCAAAACTAACAAGTGCTAACTGGGTATCAACAAAACTAATATTTTTATATAACCCACGCTTTGAAGAGACAAGCTGTATTACCGAGCCAACATAGTCTTTTGGGCAAACAACTTCGCCATTTATCCAGGGTTCTTTTATCTGGGCAATCTGAGCAACGTCAGGAAGATCAGTAGCGCTTTTTATATCAACCTCATCGCCGTTATTCATAGTTATTTGATAATCAGTACTCGGGTTTGTCACAACCAAATCTAGCCCATATTCACGCTCAAGCCGTTCCTTAACAATATCCATATGTAGTAGACCTAAAAAGCCAACCCTTACACCAAAACCCAAAACCGGTGAATTTTCCGGAGCAAACTGCAAGGCAGAATCACTAAGTGCCAGTTTTTCTATGCCGTCTTTCAATAGCTGATAGTTCTCGTTACTGTCTGGGAAAAACCCAGCATATACAAACGGCTTGACTTCTTTATAGCCCGGCAATGGCTCAACAAGAGTTTGTCTAATATCAGCCATGATTCGGTTTCCTTGCCGAATAAACGATATAACGAAAAGTGCCATCTTCATAGAGATTACTATATGTGTAATTTGCCATTACAGCATTAATAAAATATGGTGCAAGTTTTGATGTTGGCTTTATCCATGACAAAGGCTTGGCTATACGACGTAATCTGTCATAAGTTGGTTTTGTGAATATTGACCAATCTATTTCACTGTTGCATATAAACCCAGCATCTTTCATTGCTGAATTAATCTGACCAGGATTTTGCTGATATAAACCAAATGCACCGGCATGATCAAAAAAGAAGTCTATTATGTTCTTTTTATCTATGGAAATATGTTCTGTATTAATTTCATAGTCTACAAGAACAATTCGCCCAGCAGGTTTTAGTATCCTGTAAAATTCTTGCATAGTTTTCTTCATATCCTTAGTGTGGCTTAGCGTTTCTGTAGTATATATAACATCAAAATAATTATCTGGGAAGTCAGTTTCCGAATAATCTCCTAGTACAAATTTTGGTTTATTTACAGTGTTTTTTGACAACTTAGTAGATATCCTCACCTCACGAGGGGTTATTGTTATACCGGTTATATTTGCCCCCGTATTTTCAGCCAAATATCTAGCTGCATAGCCCTGCCCTGAACCT
>CAZDRS010000645.1:0-1246 GCA_964507585.1 uncultured Dechloromonas sp. | reverse complement strand
CTACCCCAGCTAAACCTTTCCAAGATTTACCAGTTCTTGCCACACAGATGGCACCTCCAACTGGTTAAGAAAAACTAACAACGGAATAAGGGGGTTAAAAAATGACACCATCATTCCCTAATCTATTGGCTTTATTAAAAGATAAATACGCTAAGAAAGTTAAGAAGTCTTAATTTATGCCAGTAGGTCCTAGATTTCTAAAGGCTATTTCTGATATAGAATCTTCCGGTGGAAAGAATACGGACCACTCGGAAATGGAGTCTGGTATTCACACGGGTGAATCAGCCATCGGAGAGTTTGGTTTAATGCCAAATACTAGCGATGAAATGATTAATCGTATGGAATTAGATGGCCGATCTAGCCCAGAACTTTCAGCACTCAAGGGTCTTAGTGGTAATGAACTAAAACAAGCATATGGAAGTCATCCTGAGCTTTATAAACAGGTTGTGGATAAACTAGTGGAGCATGTATCTAGAGATACCAATGATCCAAGAGTGGCTGCTTATAGGTGGAATATGGGTCATAATACCCCACTTAAAAGCATTACCGATAAATTATTACAAAGTAGCCCCTATGTTCAAAAATTTCAACAGATTTATTCAACTAAAGACGAGCAACCCAATCCAATGCCTACGTTAAAAACGTTCTTAGAGTCACTAAAACGCTAATATTAAATTTAACAACTTTATATAGACCCATCCACAATGGACGGTCTAACTTAATCTACCCTTAATAGGGCGAATAAAGGAAGTAATATGTCTGAAGTCAATGCTAGCGCTCCAGTAGCGCAAGAGTCCGCGTCTTTATCCGCTGAATCAAGCGAATCTCAATCACAACCACAAGTTAATGCTCAATCTGAAGGTCAAACCGTAGCAAATTTACAAGATGCTGCTGTTAATGGTACTCCTTCTGAACAAAAAGCTGCTAAGAAGATGCTTAAAGAGCTTAAAATTAAGTATAATGGCAAAGAGCTTGTTGAAAAACTACCCTTTGAAATTCCAGATGATGAGGAATCTCGTACTTTCATGACTAAGCACCTTCAAATGTCAAAGCAGGGTAACGTAAAGGCTCAGGAATACAACCAACTAGAGTCGGAAGTTCGTAGTTTTATTGACGAGTTGAGAAAGAACCCACGTAAGGTACTTTCGGACCCCTCTTTGGGAATGGACGTTAAAAAATTAGCTGCGGAAATCATCGAAGAAGAGATCGCTAACTCACAGAAGACCCCAGAGCAGCTCGAAAAGGA
>CAZDRS010000644.1:0-1255 GCA_964507585.1 uncultured Dechloromonas sp. | reverse complement strand
GCCGCTTCCGGCGAGGCGTGGCCGATGGACAGGCCGGAGGTGCCGCCGGAGAAGCGGCCGTCGGTGAGCAGTGCGCATTCCTTGCCCAGGCCCATCGACTTCAGGTAGGAGGTCGGATAGAGCATTTCCTGCATGCCCGGGCCGCCCTTCGGGCCTTCGTAGCGGATCACGACGACATCGCCGGCGACGATCTGGCCGCCGAGGATGCCTTCAACGGCGGAATCCTGGCTCTCGAAGACGCGGGCGCGGCCGGTGAATTTCCAGATCGACTCGTCGACACCGGCCGTCTTGACGATGCAGCCGTCGAGGGCGATGTTGCCGGAGAGCACAGCCAGGCCGCCATCCTTGGAATAGGCGTTGGCCTTGTTGCGGATGCAGCCGTGGGTGCGATCGAGATCGAGTTCGTTGAAGCGGCGATCCTGCGAGAAGGCGACCTGGGTCGGCACACCGCCCGGCGCGGCCTTGAAGAACTCGTGCACCTTGACATCGCGTTCGCGCACGACATCCCAGCGGTCGATCACTTCGCCCAGCGTCTTGGCGTGGACGGTCGGTGCATCGCGATGGAGCAGGCCGGCGCGGTCGAGTTCGCCGAGGATGCCCATGATGCCGCCGGCACGATGGACGTCTTCGATGTGGTACTTGTCGGTCATCGGCGCGACCTTGCACAGGCAGGGCACCGAGCGGGAGATACGGTCGATGTCGGCCATGGTGAAATCGACGCCGGCTTCCTGCGCGGCAGCCAGGATGTGCAGCACGGTATTGGTCGAGCCACCCATCGCGACATCGAGGGTCATGGCGTTTTCGAAGGCGCCGCGGGTGGCGATCGAGCGCGGCAGCACCGAAGCGTCGTCCTGCTCGTAGTAGCGTTTGCACAGTTCGACGGCCAGGCGGCCGGCCTTCAGGAACAGTTGCTTGCGGTCGGCATGGGTGGCAACAACGGTGCCGTTGCCGGGCAGGCTGAGGCCGAGCGCTTCGGTCAGGCAGTTCATCGAGTTGGCGGTGAACATGCCGGAGCAGGAACCGCAGGTCGGGCAGGCGGAACGCTCGATTTCGTCGAGATCGGCCTGCGACACGCTGGCGTCGGCGGCCTTGACCATGGCATCGACCAGGTCGAGGTGAACCACCTGATCCTGCAGCTTGACCTTGCCGGCTTCCATCGGGCCGCCGGAGACGAAGACGACCGGGATGTTGAGGCGCATGGCGGCCATCAGCATGCCCGGAGTGATCTTGTCGCAGTTGGAGATGCAGACCATGG
>CAZDRS010000643.1:0-1259 GCA_964507585.1 uncultured Dechloromonas sp. | reverse complement strand
CGGCGCCATCGGCCTGCCGATTTCTTCCACCGAGGTCTCCATTCGCGACGACTACGGCCACGAAGTACCGCAGGGCCAGGTTGGTGAAATCTGCATTCGCGGCCCGCAGGTGATGAAAGGCTACTGGCAGCGCCCGGAGGAAACCGAACTGGTCTTCTATCCCGATCGTTTCCTGCGTACCGGCGACATGGGCTATGTGGACAAGCAGGGCTTCGTTTTCCTGGTCGACCGCAAGAAGGACATGATCCTGGTTTCCGGCTTCAACGTTTATCCGAACGAAGTCGAAGAAGCCGTCGCCATGCACCCCGGCGTGCTCGATGTGGCGGCTATCGGCGTGCCGGATGAACATTCCGGCGAGGCCGTGAAAATCTTTGTCGTGCGCAAGGATCCGGCGGTTAACGAACGCATGCTGATTGCGCATTGCCGTAGCGTGCTGACCGGCTACAAGGTTCCCAAACATGTCGAATTCCGTGACGACCTGCCGCGTACCAATGTCGGCAAGATCCTGCGTCGCGCATTGAAAGAGGAGGCGTAATGCCCATTCCCGATTCCCTGAACAAGAACCTCGCGCTGCCGGTCATCTGTGCGCCGATGTTCATCATTTCCAACCCGGATCTGGTTATTGCCCAGTGCAAGAGCGGCATCATCGGTTCCTTCCCGGCGCTCAACGCCCGGCCCAAGGAACTGCTCGATGAATGGCTGACACGCATCAAAACTGAACTGGCCGCCGATCCGAAAGCTGCACCCTTCGCCGTCAACCAGATCATTCACCCTTCCAACGAACGTCTGGAACACGACATGGCGCTGTGCGTGAAGCACCAGGTGCCGCTGATCATCACCAGCCTGTCGGCACCGACGCAGATCGTGCCGCACGTGCATGCCTACGGCGGCAAGGTGTTCCACGACGTGATCAGCGTTCGCCATGCCGAGAAGGCGCTGGAAGCGGGGGTCGATGGCTTGATCCTGGTTTGTGCCGGTGCCGGCGGGCATGCCGGCACGCTCAGCCCCTTTGCGCTGGTCGGTGAAATCCGCAAGTTCTACGACGGCCCGATTGCGCTGTCGGGGTCGATCACCAACGGCCAGTCCATTCTCTCCGCGCAGGCGATGGGGGCTGATTTTGCCTACATCGGCACCCGTTTCATCGCCACCCAGGAAGCCAATGCCGTCGAAGCCTACAAGCAGGCCATCATCAATTCTTCGGCCAAGGACGTGGTCTACACCCCGTACTTTACTGGCGTGCACGGCAACTACCTGAGCAA
>CAZDRS010000642.1:0-1259 GCA_964507585.1 uncultured Dechloromonas sp. | reverse complement strand
GGCATGGACGAATACTTCCGCCGCCACGACGGCCAGGCGGTGACCTGCGAGGATTTCGTCGCCGCGATGGCCGCCGCCTCGGGTTTCGACTTCGCGCAGTTCATGCGCTGGTACAACCAGCCGGGCACGCCGCACGTCGCCGTCGACGGCCATTACGATGCCGAATCGCAGACCTACACGCTGACCTGCACGCAATCCAACCGCCGCGCCTCGGACGACGCCCCTTACCTGATCCCGATCCGCGTCGCGCTGTTCTCCGAGGCCGGCACGCTGCTGGCCGGCAGCGAGCGCACGCTGCACCTGACCGCCACCAGCCAGTCCTTCGTCTTCAACGACGTCGCGGCCGAACCCGTGCCCTCCCTGCTGCGCGACTTCTCGGCGCCGGTCTATCTCGATTTCGACTACACGCCGGAACAGCTCGGCCTGCTCCTCGCCCACGAAGCCGACCCGTTCAACGCCTGGGAAGCCGGCCAGCGCCTGGCCAGCACGCTGATTCTCGACGCCGCGCAGGCCATCGCCGCCGGCCGGGAACCGCGCTGGCCGGAAACCTTCACCACCGCCTGCCGCCGCCTGCTGCAAACCCAGGCCCGGCGCGGCGCCGCCTTTGTCGCCGAAGCCCTGACCCTGCCGGGCGAAGGCACGCTGGCCGAATTGCTCGAAGTCGTCGATCCCGATGCCCTGCACGCCGCCCGCAACGCCCTGCGCCGGCATCTGGCCGAAGCGCTGGAAGGCGAGTTCTCCGGCCTCTATGCCGCGCTGGCCATCCGCGAGCCCTACGCGCCAAGCAGCGAGCAGGCCGGCAAGCGCGCCCTGCGCAACGTCTGCCTCGGCTATCTGTTGGAACTCGATACCGACGCCAGCCGCCAGCTCGCCCTGGCCCAGTTCCAGTCGGCCGACAACATGACCGACCAGTTCGCCGCGCTGTCGGCACTGGCCAACGTCAACGCCGCCGTCTGCCCGCAGCGCGAACAGGCTTTGGCCGATTTCCATGCCCGATGGAAAGACGAAGCCCTGGTCGTCGACAAGTGGCTGGCCGTGCAATCGACCAGCCGCCGGCCGGACACGCTGGCCACCGTCAAGGCGCTGACCGCCCACCCGGCTTTCGATGCCGGCAACCCGAACAAGATCTACGCGCTGATTCGCAACTTCGGCGCCAACCTGGCCCGCTTCAATGCGGCCGACGGCAGCGGCTACGCCTTCATGGCCGAGCGCATCCTCGACCTGCACGACAAGAACCCGCAGGTCGCCTCGCGCCTGGC
>CAZDRS010000641.1:0-1262 GCA_964507585.1 uncultured Dechloromonas sp. | reverse complement strand
ACGGTGTGGCCCGGGCCCTTCGGGGCAACCATGATGACGTCCACGTCAGCGCGCGGCACGACCTGGTTGTAATGCACGTTGAAGCCGTGAGCGAAAGCCAGGGCTGCGCCCTTCTTCAGGTTCGGGGCAACTTCCTCGTTGTAGACCTGCGGAATGTTCTCGTCCGGCAGCAGGATCATAACAACGTCGGCGCCCTTGACGGCCTTGGCGATCTCTTCGACCTTCAGGCCGGCCGCTTCGGCCTTGGCCCAGGAAGCACCGCCCTTGCGCAGGCCAACGGTGACCTTGACGCCGGAATCCTTCAGGTTCTGGGCGTGGGCGTGACCCTGCGAGCCGTAACCAACGATAGTGACCTTCTTGCCCTTGATCAGGGAGAGGTCGGCGTCCTTGTCGTAATAAACTTTCATGTAATCCTCTTTATAAACGGATAGTTAGACTTTGAGAATACGATCGCCGCGACCGATGCCACAGACACCGGTACGGACGGTTTCGAGAATCAGGCCGGCATCGAGCGCGGCAATGAAGGAATCGAGCTTGGAACTGGCACCGGTCAACTCGATCACATAGGTCGATTCGGTGACGTCGATGATGCGGCCACGGAAGATATCGGCCATACGCTTCATCTCTTCGCGATCCTTGCCGGTAGCACGAACCTTGATCAGCATCAGTTCGCGCTCGACGTGCGCAGCCTCGGAGAGATCGACCACCTTGACGACATCAACCAGCTTGTTGAGCTGCTTGGTGATCTGCTCGAGCACCTCGTCGGAGCCCCAGGTCAGGATAGTCATGCGCGACAACGACGGATCTTCGGTCGGTGCCACGGTCAGCGATTCGATGTTGTAGCCACGGGCAGAAAACAGCCCGGCCACGCGGGACAGCGCGCCCGCTTCGTTTTCGATCAGGATGGAAATGATATGACGCATTTTTCTATTCCTCCCCCGCTCAAATATCTTCAGCGAGGATCATTTCGGTCAGGCCCTTGCCAGCTGCCACCATCGGGAACACGTTGGCACCCGGATCGATGATGAAATCCATGAACACGAGGTCGCTCTTGTGCTCGGTGAAGGCCTTGCGCAGGGCCGGTACGACATCTTCCGGCCGCTCGATGCGCATGCCGACATGGCCATAGGATTCAGCCAGCTTGACGAAATCCGGCAACGAGGTGACGTAGGACTGCGAATAGCGCTTGGAGTAGAACATCTCCTGCCACTGGCGCACCATGCCGAGCATGCCGTTGTTCAGGTTGATGATCTTGATCGGCA
>CAZDRS010000640.1:0-1267 GCA_964507585.1 uncultured Dechloromonas sp. | reverse complement strand
TGCACCTCTACGGCAAGCACCACGCCCGCCATGGCCGCAAGATGGGCCACTTCACGGTGATCGGCGACAACGCCGAAGCCGTGCAGAAAGCCGCATTGGCTGCCCGCGCCGCCATCGGCATCAGGGACTGATGACACCTAGCGACGCGGATTACCAGCGTGCCGTCGACCTGCTGGTTGCCGGCGAGCTGGTCGCCCTGCCGACCGAGACGGTCTATGGCCTGGGGGCGGATGCCGCCAACCCGGCCGCGGTGGCCAAGATTTTCGCCGCCAAGGGGCGGCCGGCCGACCATCCGCTGATCGTTCATCTTTCCGGCCACGATGCCGTCGACCATTGGGCCGAGCAGGTGCCTGACGTCGCCTGGGAACTGATGGAAACCTTCTGGCCCGGCCCGCTGACCCTGATCCTGAAAAAGCAGGCCTGGGTGCCGGATGCCGTGACCGGCGGCCAGGATACCGTCGGTCTGCGTGTGCCCGGTCATCCGGTGGCGCTCGAACTGCTACGCCGTTTCGCTCGCGCCAAGGGCGCAACGGGAGAAATGCGCGCCGGCATCGCCGCGCCATCGGCCAACCGCTTCGGCCGCATCAGCCCGACCACCGCCGAGCATGTCGCCGAGGAGCTCGGCGAGCGCGTGCCGCTGATCCTCGATGGCGGCCCGTGCAAGGTCGGCATCGAATCGACCATCATCGATTGCTCGCGCGGTGAGCCGGTCGTGTTGCGCCCTGGCCATATCTCGCCCTTGCATCTCGAAGCTGTCCTCGGCCGCCTGCCGGCCATCGAGACCGCCCACGGCGCGCCGCGTGTCTCCGGCTCGCTCGAAGCACACTACGCACCGACCACGCCGCTGCGCATGGTGGCCGGCGAGCGCCTGCTCGATTTCATCAATGCCCAGCGCCATCGTGGTGGCAGATGTGCCGTGATCAGCGCCAACCAGCCGCCACAGGCCGGCATGCCGCACGCCTGGCGCCTGATGCCGGCCGATCCGGTCGGTTATGCACATGACTTGTATGCTGCCCTGCGCGACATGGATCATGCCGGCGTCGATCTGATCGTCGTCGAAGCCCTGCCGCAAGGTGCGGAGTGGGCAGCGGTGGCCGACCGCCTGCGCCGTGCCGTCGCCGGAGCCGGCCAGGGGTGACCGCGCCTGCGGCAAGCACCGCCTGGCCATATTCCGCCATCCGGTGAACTGTTATACACTTGCAGGCCATAAACGGGCCGATAGCTCAGCTGGGAGAGCGCTGCGTTCGCAATGCAGAGGTCGGGAGTT
>CAZDRS010000639.1:0-1270 GCA_964507585.1 uncultured Dechloromonas sp. | reverse complement strand
TGCCACTCGACAAAGTTTTTCAGGAGTTGCAGACCGTCGCGGGCGCTCTTCTCGGGGTGGAATTGAACCGCGAAGATATTATCCCGCCCCACTGCACAGGTAAAGGGGACGCCGTATTCGCAAGTTCCCGTCACCAATGCTGCATCGGCCGGCTGCACGAAATAGCTGTGCACAAAATAGAAACGGGCGCCATCGGCAATGCCATTCCACAGGGCGTGCGGCACCTGGCGCACTTCGTTCCACCCCATGTGCGGCACCTTCAGGCGTTCGCCGCCCGGCAGCATCATCTTGTCGTCCGGAAAGCGTACGACATTGCCCGGAAAGATGCCGAGCGCCGGCACATTGCCCTCGTCGGAATGCTCGAACAACATCTGCTCGCCGACACAGATACCCAGAAACGGCTTGTCCTTGGCGGCTTGCAACACGGCAGCGCGCAAGCCACGGGCATCCAGTTCGGCCATGCAGTCGGGCATCGCCCCCTGCCCCGGAAAAACGACGCGCTCGGCAGCAGCCACGACGGCAGGGTCGGAAGTGACGACGACCGGCTTGCCGCCCGAAACGTGCTCCAGCGCCTTCGACACCGAACGCAGGTTGCCCATGCCGTAGTCGATGACGGCAATTGCCTGACCAGCGCTCACAGCGTACCTTTCGTGGATGGCATGGCGCCGGCCATGCGCGGGTCGGGCGTTACCGCCATACGCAGGGCCCGACCGAAGGCCTTGAAGATGGTCTCGGCCTGGTGGTGGGCATTCTTGCCGCGCAGGTTGTCGATGTGCAGCGTCATACCGGCGTGATTGACCAGGCCATGGAAGAACTCGGAAACCAGGTCGACGTCAAAGGTGCCGATCACGGCACGCGTGTAGTCGACGTTGTATTCCAGCCCTGGGCGTCCGGAGAGGTCGATGACGACGCGCGATAGCGCCTCGTCCAGCGGCACGTAGCTGTGGCCGTAGCGGGTCAGCCCCTTCTTGTCACCCCAGGCCTTGGCCAGCGCCTGACCGAGCGTGATGCCGATATCCTCGACGGTGTGGTGCGCATCGATATGCAGGTCGCCCTTGGCGTCGACATCGAGGTCGATCAGGCCATGGCGGGCAATCTGATCCAGCATGTGGTCGAGAAACGGCACGCCGGTGGCGAACTTGCCCTGGCCGGTGCCATCGAGGTTGAGGCGCACGGTGATCTGCGTCTCGAGGGTATTACGGGTAACTTCGGCTTGCCGCATGACGGTTGGCTGCAAAACGTTGAATCGGAAGGGCATGATACCATTTCG
>CAZDRS010000638.1:0-1277 GCA_964507585.1 uncultured Dechloromonas sp. | reverse complement strand
GGTTGCGCCATCGGCGCCCGGCCGGTCGATCAGCACATCAAGGGCTTGCAGGCCATGGGGGCCGAGGTCAAGGTCGAACAGGGCTATGTCCACGCCAAGGCAACCCGCCTGAAGGGGGCTCGTATCTGTACCGACATGGTCACTGTGACCGGCACCGAGAACCTGATGATGGCGGCCTGTCTGGCCGAAGGCGAGACGATTATCGAGAACGCTGCCCGCGAGCCGGAAGTGGTCGATCTGGCCAACTGCCTGGTGTCGATGGGCGCCCGCATTTCCGGCGCCGGCACCGATGTAATCCGCATCCAGGGTGTGGACAAGCTGCACGGTGCGACGCACGCCATCATGCCGGATCGGATCGAGACGGGCACCTACCTGTGCGCTGCCGCAGCCACCGGTGGCGATATCCGCCTGCTCAAGACCTCTGCGGCTTACCTGGATACCGTGGTCGACAAGTTGATGGATGCCGGCTGCGAAATCACCGTCGAGCGCGACGCCATCCGCCTGGTTGCGCCCAAGCGCCTGAAGGCGGTCAGCCTGCGTACCGCGCCGTACCCGGCCTTCCCGACCGACATGCAGGCACAGTTCATGGCCATCAACTGCATTGCCGACGGGGTGGCGACCATCCGCGAAACCATTTTCGAAAACCGCTTCATGCACGTTAACGAACTGATGCGCCTGGGTGCCAATATCCAGATCGAGGGCAACAACGCCATCGTGCGCGGCGTCGAGCGCCTGGAGGGGGCGACCGTGATGGCTACCGACCTGCGCGCCTCGGCCTCGCTGGTCATTGCCGGCCTGGTTGCCGAAGGCGAGACGCTGATTGACCGCATCTACCACCTGGATCGTGGCTACGAGCGGATCGAGGAGAAGCTGGCGAAGCTGGGCGCCTCCGTCAAACGGGTGCATTGATTGCCCGTTTTCGGCTGGCTTGAGAAGCGCTGCGCGAGCAGCGTTTTTCGTTTTTGGGGGCTGCCGAGTGTTGTTTCCTCGCCGAAATTCAGATTTCGTGAATGGGTGCCGCCGGAAAATGCAAAAAATGCTTGGCGTATTCGAAATGCTGATCCATACTCTCCAACTCGGGATTTCCAGGCAGTGTGTTGTTCCTGCACCGTAATCGGTTTGTCAGCTCCTCGGTCTTGGCTCTCGTAATTTTTTCAATCTTTTCCAAGGAAGCTACAAATGGCAACTGGTACCGTCAAGTGGTTCAACGACGCTAAGGGTTTTGGTTTTATCTCTCCGGACGGCGGCGGTGAAGACCTCTTCGCCCACTTCTCCGC
>CAZDRS010000637.1:0-1278 GCA_964507585.1 uncultured Dechloromonas sp. | reverse complement strand
AAGCATAGAACAGCCGCTCCATAAACGGATCATACACTACGCCCACCTGCGGCACACCGTCCTCACATAGCGCCAGACTAAACGTCGATATCGGCAGCCCATGCGAATACGGCATCGTGCCATCGACAGGATCGCACACCCAAACAAACACCCCCTCTTTCATATCGCTTTCTTCCTCGCCGAGGATGGAATGTCCTGGATACGCCGTATTTATGCGCTCAATTACGAGCCGATTTATTTCAGTATCCGCCTGTGTGAGGGGTGTGTTATCACCCTTCCACGTGGTCTCGGTCGCGAGAAAATACTTGCGCATAATCTCGCCCGCCTCGAGCGCCAGTTTTTTTGCAAACTCCAGATACTTTTGCCTGTCATTGTCATTCATTTTGTCTCCCTTCGTATACTGAAATAGCCGGGTACGCTAACGTTGAATAGCAGTGTCTCGTAGCATGTGGCTTTATCAAAAGTTGTTTTTCGACTAGTAATTGTATCTGAGGGTAGGATCATTTTTTTGCCTTTTTTGCCTGTTCTTTCTGGTACTTCTTTATTTTCTTGTTCACCTTCTTCTCGTACAACTTGCGCATCTTTTCCGAATCATCAACTTTTCCCGAAAGCCACAGCGTAACATACACAATCCTTACAAAAAGCACTATCATTACCACCACCAAGATAACGACAAACCAATCTATGTTTTCCATCTACGCGCTCTCCTTTTGTGAAAAAATTAAAATCCCTTGTATCGTCACTGGAGCCCGTTTGCACGGGTGGTACCATCCAGTTTCGAAAAAGGGATTTCTCCAGTTTCGCGCTTCATTGTTCGCTTTGTCGCAGCGTCTCGCGGCGGGTTCTACTAGGATTGCTCGGTTCTTCCCACAACTCATGGTTGATAGCCATTCAAACGTCTTATGCCCATGATAGCACTTTTTTACATCATTTTCTAGTAGTGTAGGCTAGCTGTTTTTCCGCGGCAACCAAGGTACAAATACGCTCGTGCGCTTTTTGTATGCGCTCCAGCCTCGCCGGCCCTTGAACGCTTTTTCGGTCAGCGGCACTCCCGACACAAACAACAATAGATAGGTGATAATCAGCGGGGAGATTATTCCTACCCAGCCAAATTCGGTGCCGACCCACATAATCGCTATACCGACCCCTTGTAGACTTTCGCCAAAGTCATTTGGATGCTGCGTATACCGCCACAAGCCTGACGTCATCAGCGTCTTTGTCGACTTTGCCAAGTGCTGACGCCGCTGCCCGTCGCCAAACGCCCCAAACCCACACCCC
>CAZDRS010000636.1:0-1279 GCA_964507585.1 uncultured Dechloromonas sp. | reverse complement strand
TAACGGATACACAACTCGTTATAATCAAATTATTAATCTTCAAGGTATCAAAGCAATCTTGGCTTATGTATTCCAAATGGGTTATGCACCTCCAACAGTTTCTTTAACTGGTTCTGTTTCAAGTGCAGCACGTGAAAAAGGTAACACAATTTCGGCGACCACTTTAACAGCTGCTATTGGAAAAATTATTGACGATATTTCACAGGTAAGATTTTACCAAGGAGTTACTTTACTTGACACTCAAAACTCAGGCGGAGCAATCCCTAACGGTGGTAACAGCACTTATGATTACGGTACACCTTTCAGCGATACTACTACTTTTAGTGTACAAGTAGACGATGCTTCGGCTCAACCAAAGCCTTCAGCGTCAGCTTCAATAACTTATCCGTTCTTCTTTGCTTATCTTTACGGTAAAGGTGCAGCAGCTTTAACAGCCGCTCAAGTTTATGCGCTTACCAAAGTGATCGCTGACCCTCCTTCACCTGTATCAATATCTTACAGTTTAGCAGTTGGTGAGAAACCATACTTTGCATACCCTGCAACATTTGCAGACTTAACGTCGATTAAAAATATTAATAACTTGGAAACAATCAGTTCTTGGACGAAGCGTACTGAGAATATCACTAACGCTTACGGTGAGACTACAAGTTACAAGATTTACGAGTTCAACAATTTAGCTGGTGCAGCGAACAGCAACACTTATACATTTATCAGGCAGGTGACAGATGGCAATTCCTTTTGAAGATAGTATAAATAGAACCACAACTACACCAAGATTCACAGATGAAGTGTTTGCTGATTTAACAGCTCGCAATGCCTACGCAGATACACTACGCTACGAGGGTATGACTTGTTATGTTGAGAGTGAAGCAAGGAATTATCAGCTACAAGGTGGTATTACAAATAGTGATTGGGTTAAGATTGGCGCAGGTGGAGGAGGTGGCGGTGGTAGCTTTAATTGGAGACCTTCAGTAAACTCAGGTTACTTAGAAGATACTTTATACAATTTAAAAGTGATGGGTTTCGACAGAGTAATTAACAATGTCTATATATCAGCTATAGCCGACTTTACATTACCAGATGACTACCAAGTTGGTGATGAATACAGATTAAAATTTAAAGCGTTCATATCTCAAAATGGAGTTGATATTAAATTTAATGTCAATGCCTACAATAGACGAAGTGGCGATTCAGTCTTAGCACTTAGTAACGTAGCTTCAGATAGTCAAGAAATAATAAATTCTTCTATAGATATTTTAGTAGACTTCGATATTGGAAT
>CAZDRS010000635.1:0-1279 GCA_964507585.1 uncultured Dechloromonas sp. | reverse complement strand
GACAGCGTCAAGGTCAAGGGCAACCTGCACTGGGTCTCCGCCGCCCACGCCTACCCGGCCGAGGTTCGCCTCTACGACCGCCTGTTCGCCGTGCCAGCCCCCGGCGCCCGGCGCGAGGGCGACGCCCCGGAACTGGAACGCGACTTCCTCGACGACCTCAACCCGGCCTCGAAGACCCTCATCACCGCCATGCTGGAGCCCTCGCTGAAGGATGCCCTGCCGGAAGAACGCTTCCAGTTCGAACGCCATGGCTACTTCGCCGCCGACCGCATCGACTCCAGGCCCGGCGCCCCGGTCTTCAACCGTGCCGTGACGCTCAAGGACTCGTGGGGCAAGGGAAGCTGAGATGGCCGGGAGTTGGGGTTGCCCGCACGAGGTCGATGACCGCTGCACCAAGATCAACAACCTGCCGTGCAACCCCGGCATGAAAGGCTGCGAGCTGGCCGGCCGCTACCGTTTCGTCGACGAGAGCAAGAACGAGCGCTACTGGGAAAAGAAGGCGCGGGAAAAGGCCGCGGCCGACAAGCCGGGCGACACCCCCGACGCCTGCTGACATGAGTCTCGACGTCGAACAACTCGGCCAGGTGTTCACGCCACCCAACGTGGTGGCCTTCATGCTCGACCTGTGCACGAACACCGGCCGCGCGCTCGAACCGTCGGCTGGCGACGGCGCGTTCTTCAGCACGCTGCGCCAGCGCGGCGCCGACGTGGTCGGCATCGAGATCGACCGCCGCGTCGCGCCGGAAGGCGCCGAGGTGCGCGACTTCTTCGCCTATCCGCTGCGCGAGCAGTTCGACACCATCGTCGGCAATCCGCCCTACGTGCGCTACCAGGATGTTGCGGTCGACACGAAAAAACGCCTGAAATCGGAATTGTTCGACGCCCGCAGCAACCTCTTCCTGTTCTTCATCGAAAAGGCCATCCGCCACCTGAAACCGGGCGGCGAGCTGGTCTTCATCGTGCCGCGCGAGTTCATCAAGCTGACCGCCGCCAAGAAGCTCAACGCCTGGCTGTACCAGCAGGGCAGCATCACGCATTTTTATGAAACCGGCGACGTGCGGGTGTTCAACGGTGCAACGCCCAACTGCGCCATCTTCCGCTTCGAGAAGGGCCGCTTCGACCGCCGGATGGCCGACGGCCGCAGCTTCACCGAAGTCGACGGCCAGCTGATGTTCCTGCGCGAGGATCACCGCATCCGGCTGTCCGACGTGTTCACCGTCAAGGTCGGCGCCGTTTCCGGGGCCGACCACATCTTCGCCCACCCCAAGGGCAACATGGA
>CAZDRS010000634.1:0-1281 GCA_964507585.1 uncultured Dechloromonas sp. | reverse complement strand
ACCAGGAGCGGTCGAACAGCACGATCTCGCCATTGGTCGGCAGATGCTGCACGTAACGCTGGAAGTACCACTGGCCGCGCTCGGTTTCGGTCGGTTTCTCCAGCGCGACGACACGTGCCCCCCGTGGGTTCAGGTGTTCCATGAAGCGCTTGATGGTGCCCCCCTTGCCTGCCGCATCGCGCCCTTCGAACAGGATCACGACCTTGGCGCCGGTTTCCTTGACCCAGGCCTGCAGCTTCAGCAACTCGACCTGCAGACGATATTTCTGCTGTTCGTAGTTGCGACGCTGCATCAGGTTCTTGTAGGGGTAGCCGCCCTCGCGCCAATCGGGCATTAACTCATCGTCGGGGTTCGGCGCCGCCAGCCCGGCCGCCATCCGTTGCTGCTTGAGCAGACTCTTCAGAAGGGCTACCGACTCTTCGACCGGCATACCGGCCACCACATCGTGCATGGCGCCCAGCTTGGACTCCTGGGCAGCATCGACCGAGGCATGTACGGTAAAGCCTTCAATCGCTGGCGGCGTCAGAACCGGCGGCACATCGCCAGCCTCCACGCTGCGCTGACGGGTACGTGGCTGCCGGGCGGCCACCGGCTTGGCAATTTGCGACGGCGGGATATTCGCTTTTTTTCTGGTAACCATGCTCTCTCCATCGTTCGATGCAAAAGAGCTATTTCACGCCTAAGCGCAAGGCTTGTCTAGTCGAGCAATTCCACCGGAATCATGGCACGCAGCACAGTCTGCGTCTCACCTCGGCGCACCCGGTTGCTCAGCCACCAAAGCGCCCCCTTCTTGATGCTCCATTCCGACTCATTGCCAGCCAGCAGCAAGGAAGCCAGGCGGCCGAGCGAGGGCTGATGCCCGACAAGCAACACGCTGCCTTGGGCATGCGGCCAACCGGAGGCGGCAATCAACTCCGACACGCAAGCGTCCGGGCCGATCTTGCGGTTGGTTTCAAAAGGCAGTTCGAGGGCTGCCGCCGTTTGCTGGGTACGGACAGCCGGACTCGCGACGATGCGCAGATCCTTGGGCTGATGCCGGCGTATCCACTCCCCCATCAAACGGGCCTGCTTCTCGCCCCGCTCCGTCAGGCGGCGCTTCAGGTCATCCTCACCCTCTTCCGCCTCGGCATGACGCCACAGCAACAAATCCATGATCACACCTCACATGAAAGCCGGCATTATGACCATGCAATGTTACCGCGCCGTTGCACGCAGGAAGCAACACGCAGAAAAGCAAAAAGCCCGATCAATTGACCGGGCTTTTTGCTTGAATCTTGGTGG
>CAZDRS010000633.1:0-1282 GCA_964507585.1 uncultured Dechloromonas sp. | reverse complement strand
ACGCAACATCTAGTGGCAAAACCAAAGAAAAACTAGGCGAATACTACCGTCAGCTCGATGCCATAAAACTAACACAACCAGACCAACAAAACACCACGTAACTCTATCTACCTAGTACAATGCCGGCCGCTGCGACCATAAAACGTCCGCCTTTGAGCCCTGCTGTCCGCTTTCTAGCCTCTTCATATGCTAGATCTTTACCCTTGTTAACAGCCGTATCTCGCCAATCCTTAGAGTCTTTTCTAGCTTTGTTACCTACCGCTAAACCTGCACCCGTTAATGCTTTGCGAGCAGTTTTTTTCGGTCTAAATAACGCCTTCAAAACTCCTGTTTTTCGCACTTTTCCATCTTTATAAAGTCCAGCATTTTCTACGGCGCCAGCCAAAGCAACCGAACCATAGTCCTTAGCAACCTGCTTGGCTTTTTCCTGCACCTCTGGTCTGCCTAAAAAACCTTTTGCAAAATCTAATAATCGCCTAGCCATACTGCGACCGTTTCCCTTGCCACTTTCGGAATCGCCTTCAGTACCTAGATCTTCTCCGCTACCAGAAATACCATAATCAGCATAGGTATTAGGGCCCCAATCATCAAATTCCCCACCAGTATCCCAGTCGCTTCCGCCAGTATCCCAGCTACCCGATTCAGCACCGGTATCCCAGTTATCACTATCCAACCCCCCAGAACCGATACCCCATTCAATATTTGTACTGACACTACCCCAGTCATCAGTACCGCCCCATGGAGTTTCACCACCTCTACTTGTGGGGTAGTTACCAGCCCGAAACATTATGTTACCACACCGGAAACTACTATTAATGAATTACCCACGAGCTTCCGCTCGGGGAATTGAAAAGAAGGCATTAAATCCACGAAGTCAACCTTGTATACTATATCCTCATGATCATGACGAGTCATACTAAAACTACAAACGACCATTACCAACTATATCCTCGAGAAACTCTCGAGTAACTTCCCTACCCGAATGTTTTGCAAGTTCCATCCTGTCTCGTAAATAACCATCACCTCTGGGGTCAAAATTTGAAGGAACTACCATAACACCATCAGTTTCAGGCTCTTCAACTAAAAGAAAACTGGTCGATCCTTTAAAATATTCTAATGCGCCTCTTGCTTCGGCTAGGATCTGAGCCTCTTGCTGTTCTCGTGTCTTAGGGGCTGTATCGCCCCCCCCCTACGGGTCCTTTTTCTGTCATTTTTTCCTTCTTTCTGTTTTCCTGAATCCGCAGATGAAGCCGAACACTAGGCCCTTTTGTTACGAGCCGAA
>CAZDRS010000632.1:0-1282 GCA_964507585.1 uncultured Dechloromonas sp. | reverse complement strand
CGCTTCTGGCCACCGCCGAGGCGGGCCAGTTCACGCTTTTTTTCCAGCTGGCGGATGATGTCGTGCATAAAAAACTCCCTCTGAGTTACGACTAATTTGAAAGCTAGTGTTTGAGGTAATCGAGCAGCGCATACGCGGCGGCAGCCGGGGTCGTATGGCCCTCCTCGACGGATCGGGTGAAGGCGGGCAGGTTTTCCTGCACGCGCGGGTGATGGCGGAAATGGTGGCGCAGGCCGGAGTCGATCAACTGCCACATCCAGCTCAGCGCCTGATGCTGGCGCTTGGCGGCGAACTCGCCGGTCGGCTTCAGCGCGGCCTGGTATTTCTCGACCTGCTCCCAGAAATCGACGATGCCTTCCTTGTGCAGCGCCGACAGCGCGATGACCGGCGGTGCCCAGTTGGGCGAGGCCGGGCGCAGCATGTGCAGGGCGTTGCGCCACTGGGCACGCACCACGGCAGTTGCCTGCTTGTCGATGTCGGCCTTGTTGATGACCACCAGGTCGGCGATCTCGACGATGCCTTTCTTGATCGCCTGCAGGTCGTCGCCGGCGTTCGGCAACTGCAGCAGGCAGAACATGTCGACCATGCCGGCGACCGTCGTTTCCGACTGGCCGACGCCGACTGTCTCGATGATGATCACGTCGTAGCCGGCGGCTTCGCAGAGCAGCATGGCCTCGCGCGTCTTCTCGGCGACGCCGCCGAGCGACCCCGCCGACGGACTGGGGCGGATGAAGGCTTCCTCCCGCTGGCTCAACAGTTCCATGCGCGTCTTGTCGCCGAGGATGGAACCGCCGGTTACCGACGACGACGGGTCGATGGCCAGCACCGCCAGCTTCTTGCCCTGTTCGATCAGCCAGACGCCGAGCGCCTCGATGAACGTGGACTTGCCGGCGCCCGGCACACCGGAAATGCCGATACGGATCGCGTTGCCGGTCTTCGGCAGCAGCGTGGTCAGCACCTGCTGCGCCCGCTGCTGGTGATCCGGCCGGGTCGATTCGATCAGCGTGATGGCCTTGGCCAGCGAACGACGCTGACCGGCCAGCACGCCGTCGACCAAAGCTCGGTCGGCGTCGGACAGGAGATTGGCACGCACCGGCGCTTCGTCCAGTTTCATCCGGGTTTAGGCGCGGGCCTTGCGGATTTCTTCCAGCACCTTCTTGGCGGAATCCTCGATGCGGGTGCCCGGGCCGAAAACCGCCTTGGCGCCGGCCTTGAACAGCGCATCGTAGTCCTGGGCCGGGATCACGCCGCCGGCGAAGACGATGATGTCGTCGGCGCCCTG
>CAZDRS010000631.1:0-1285 GCA_964507585.1 uncultured Dechloromonas sp. | reverse complement strand
ACATGCTGTTCGAAGGTGCTCAGGGTACGCTGCTCGACATCGACCACGGCACCTATCCGTTCGTTACCTCGTCGAACTGTGTCGCCGGCCAGGCGGCTGCCGGCGCTGGTATTGGCCCGGGTATGCTGCATTACGTGCTGGGCATCACCAAGGCCTACTGCACCCGCGTTGGTGGCGGCCCGTTCCCGAGCGAACTGGATATCGATACCGAAGGTACGCCGGGGCACCAGATGTTCTCGGTTGGCAAGGAATTCGGCACGGTCACTGGCCGCAAGCGCCGTTGTGGCTGGTTCGATGCCGCCCTGCTGCGCCGCTCGGCCCGCATCAACGGCCTGACCGGCTTGTGTATCACCAAGCTGGATGTGCTGGACGGGCTGAAGGAAATCAAGATCTGCACCGGCTATCAACTGGGCGACAAGGTTGTTGATCTGCTGCCGATCGGGGCCGACGATGTGGCGCGCTGCGTGCCGATCTACGAAACGATGCCGGGCTGGGAAGGCACCACCTTCCGCGTCAAGCGTTGGGAAGACCTGCCGGTCAACGCCCAGGCTTATTTGAATCGCCTGGAGCAACTGTGCGAAGTACCGATTGCCATCGTGTCGACCGGCCCGGAGCGCGACGAAACCATCCTCAAGCAGCACCCGTTCAAGTAAGCGAGCGTCGCTGCATGCAATGAACAACGGGCCGTGCAGGCCCGTTTTCTTTTTCAGCGGGCCGGTACGGCCTGCCAGCCTTCCGGGCAGGCGTTGGTATAGGGGTAGTACTGACCAGACGAGCCGCAGTAGTACCAGATGTCGCCACGCGCCGGCGGAGCGCTGTATACCGGGGGCGGAACATAGGCGGGTGCCGCATAGACCGGGGCCGGGGCTGCGTAGGCATTGCTGTAGGCGGCGGCGCCAATGGCCATGCCGGCAATGGCCAGAACGGCTGCCGGGCCAACCCAGCCGGAACCACCGCGGTAATGGTGGTGCATCGGCGGGCGAAAATCGCCGTAATGGCGTCCCCAATCGGCGTGTGCCGAGGTTGTGGCACTCAGGGCCAGGCTGGCGGCGATGCAGAGGGTGGCAATCTTTTTCATGGCTTTGCTCAAGGGTGGCGTTTAGACAAGCCAAATAACGATTGGCTGACCGCTACGACGACCCGTGTTGTGTACGGATGTGTGAGCAAATGTTACGCGTGCTGCGTTGTCGCAAAAAAATGCGGTGCTGAAATGACAAAAGGCTTCGATCGCTCGAAGCCTTCAATCAAAATCGCTGGTGCCCAGGAAGGGACTCGAACCCCCACG
>CAZDRS010000630.1:0-1286 GCA_964507585.1 uncultured Dechloromonas sp. | reverse complement strand
TAGATGGGCACGATGTTCGGATGGCGCATGCGGCCGACCGCCCGGGCCTCGGCCAACAAGGCCTGATTCTTGGCCGGATCGGGCCGGGCGAAATGAAGGGTCTTGATCGCCACCTCGCGCTGCAACTGGGGATCGAAGCCCAGATAGACGACGCTCTGCGCACCGCGCCCCAACTCCCGCCTTAGCTCGAAACGGCCAATTCTTTTCATTATTCGTTGTCTTCAACCCAGACCAGATGCGGCACGCCGTCGGCACCACCGCAGATGACTGCATTCTGCCCGTAATCCTCGGCCAATGCACAGGCGTCTTCCGGCGCCAGGTCGGGCACGAAGCAGCTTTCCTCGACCGGCGCATCGGCAGCATCGGGCAGGTTCTGGCCGGCATAGGGCTCGTAATTACCCTCCAGCAGATCGCATTCAAGCTGGGCCTGGCGCTCGGCGTTGCGGGCATCATCGACCACGACCGAACCCGGGTTGTGGGCGGTGATTACGGCAAACTGCTCGCACCCGGCCGTTTCGAGCCAGCAGCACAAGGCCTCGCAAGGCTCGCCGACGCGCAGGTCGCAAATGCCGCCAGGCAGGAAGACCCGGTAAGTCGTCGCCTTGTAGGCTGCCTCTAGTTCACTCGTCTTCGCCATCGAAATCCGCCACCCCGATCAGTTGTTCCGAATCTGCCGCCGGCAGAGCTTCCACTTCCTTCAGCTTGCGCGACAACTGCCGCGTGCGAACCTCCGCCTTGCTGATGCTGTTGCTCGCCTCGTCCAGCTTTTTCTTGGTATGCGCCAGGGCCTCGCCGAACTTGCCGAACTCGGTCTTCACCGCCCCCAGCACGGCCCACACCTCGGCCGAGCGCTGCTCGATGGCCAGCGTGCGGAAGCCCATCTGCAGGCTGTTCAACATGGCCGCCAGCGTCGTCGGCCCGGCCAGCGTGATCCGATAGTCGCGCTGCAGCGCCTCGGCCAACCCCGGCCGGCGGAGCGCTTCGGCGTAAAGCCCCTCGATCGGCAGATAGAGCACGGCGAAATCGGTGGTATGCGGCGGTGCAACGTATTTGTCGCGGATGCTCTTCGCTTCGTTCTTCAGGCGCGTCTCGATGGCCTTGGCCGCCTCCTCGATGGCGGCCGGCTCTACAGCATCGATCAGGCGCTGGTAATCCTCGACCGGGAACTTGGCGTCGATCGGCAGCCAGACCACCGCGCCGTCATCCTTGCCCGGCAGGCGAATGGCGAAATCGACACGCTCGCCGCTATTCGGCTTGGTCGCCACGTTGGCGGCAAACTGTTCAGC
>CAZDRS010000629.1:0-1287 GCA_964507585.1 uncultured Dechloromonas sp. | reverse complement strand
CGGCCAGCGTCATGGCGACCAGTTCCGGCACCTTGGCCGCCACTTCCGGCGACAGCTCCATCCCCAGCGACATGCTGACCGGCTGCATGCCGACGATGGCGATCGATTTCGGAGCCCGGTTGGTGAATTCCAGGCTGGCCAGTACGTCGGACAGGCTGACCTGGTGCGGCGACAGCTTGGTCTTGAAGAAGACCGGTACGTCGTCGCCCTTGAGCAGGATCGGTGTTGCCGGCGGCTGGTTGGCGCGCACGCAATCGACGACAACCAGGCCGTCGAGGTTCTCCAGTTGTTCCAGCATTTCCATGCCGCAGGTGCCGCCGTCGATGACCTCGACTTCCGGCGGCAAGGTGTAATCGCGCTCCAGCGCCTCGATGGTGCGCACACCGACGCCTTCGTCGGTGAGAAGAATGTTGCCGATGCCGAGTACGACGATTTTAGTCATTAGATGTTAGGAGTTAGCTGCTAGTTAAAAACAAACCCGGAGCAGCATAGCGCGCTCCGGGCTTACTGGATCCTCGATCCTAAAAACGCGATCCTACTAGACTGCCTTCACCGTCACTACCGGGTTATTTTCCTGATCGACCACATGCACGGCGCAAGCCAGGCAGGGGTCGAAGGAATGCACGGTGCGCAGCACTTCCAGCGGCTTCTCGGGATCGGCCACCGGATTGTCGATCAGGCAGGCCTCGTAGGCACCCGGCTGATCCTTCTCGTTGCGCGGCGCGGCGTTCCAGGTGGTCGGCACGACGCACTGGTAGTTCTTGATCTTGCCGGAATCGATGACCACCCAGTGCGACAGCACACCGCGCGGCGCCTCGTGGAAGCCGACGCCCATCTGCTCGCCCTTGGGGAAAACCGGCTTGTTGAAGGTCTTGAGATCGCCCTTGCCCATGTTGGCGAGCAGCAGATCCCATTGCTTGATCAGTTCATCGACCTGCACCGCGCAGCCGACGGCTCGCGCCGCATGGCGGCCGATGGTCGAATGCAGCGCCTCGACGCCGACCTTGGTACCGGCCACCTTGGACACCAGGTCGAGCGCTGCCGTGGCGTACTTCTTGGTCGGCTCGTGGCCGGCGGCCAGCATGTTCAGCACGCGCGGCAACGGGCCAACTTGCATCGGCTTGCCGTAGAAAGTCGGCGACTTGAGCCACGAGTACTTTCCGTCGTCCTGGAAGTCGGTGTAGTTCGGCGTCGTTTCGCCCTTGTACGGGTGCAGCGACTTGTCGTTGCCACCGCTGTAGTTGTACCAGGAGTGCTTGATCGCCTCGGAAACGCCGTCGGTGAAGT
>CAZDRS010000628.1:0-1289 GCA_964507585.1 uncultured Dechloromonas sp. | reverse complement strand
GCCCGGCACGAAGGCCATGAAATCGCCGAGCGGCTCGGAGTAGTCGAGCAGCTTGCGCAGCTTCATGCCGATCCAGGCCGGATCGAGGACGCGCATGTCGAGCGACAGCAGCTTGGACAGGCCGTCGAGGGCGCGCGGATAGTTGCCGGACAGCCACATCGAGTATGGGCGCGAGGTGCCGTCGGGCAGGGTGATTTCCTTCAGGCCGAGAACGAAGTCTTCGCCGGTGGACGGGTTGCTGACGTCGACCGTCCAGGACAGGGTGCCGTCGGTGCCGGTCTTCGGTTCCTTGGCGCTGAACAGGGCGTCCTTCACCGGGGTCGGGCCTTCGTGCTTGAAAGCGCCGAGCTGTTCGCAACGCCAGGCGATGACCTGGGCCATGGCCGATACGACGGACGGCATACGCTTGCGCTCGCCGTGCGGCGGCATTGGCATTTCGAAGGAGTCACCCGGGGTCTTGGCCAAGGCGTCGAGCTTCATCTGTAGCCAGCCGTGGTCGTTGGCGCGCATGTCCATGGACAGGGTCTTGGCGACGGCGCCGAGGCCGCGCGGTTCGGCCGGGCCGTTGGCCCAGACTTCGAACGGCCAGGCACGGCCTTCCGGCTCGACGTGGCCGACGAACAGGGCGAACTTGCCGATTGGCGAGTCGACCATGTAAGTCCAGCACAGGTTGCCTTCCGGCAGGTTCGGGCGGCCCGGCCAGCGCAGGGAGGCAAGCACCGGGGCCGGCAGGTTCTTGATGGACAGGCGGCGGTTGGCGTCGGAGACGAAGTCCTGCGGGGCCTTGGCATCTGCGGCAACCGGTGCTTCGGTCTTGGCCGGTTCAACGGACAGCACCGAACCGAGCACGCTGTTCGGGCGGTAGGTGGCCAGACCCTTCAGGCCGGCCTTCCAGGCCTGCATGTAGAGATCCTGGAAGTCTTCGTAGGGGTAGTCAGCCGGAACGTTGACGGTCTTCGAGATCGAGGTGTCGATGAACGGGGCGACGGCGGCAACCATGTCGCTGTGGGCCTTGGCCGAGATTTCCAGGGCCGTGACGAAGTAGTCGGGCAGGTTGGCGACATCGCCGCCGCGGTGCTTGTACAGGCGCCAGGCGTAGTCCTCGACCGAGTATTCCTTGATCGTGCCGTCCTGCATGCGCTTCTTGCGGTTGTAGGTCCAGGAGAACGGCGGCTCGATGCCGTTGGAGGCGTTGTCGGCGAAGGCCAGCGAAATGGTGCCGGTCGGCGCGATGGACAGCAGGTGCGAGTTGCGCAGGCCGTGCTTGCGGATTTCGGCCTTGACGTCGG
>CAZDRS010000627.1:0-1292 GCA_964507585.1 uncultured Dechloromonas sp. | reverse complement strand
TACCACGAAACGCTGTTCGCGGCGGCCGGCCATCAGGTCGAGGCGGCGCGCAAGACGGCGATGGCCGAGAACAAGGGCAAGTACATCCTGGTCGTCGAAGGCGCTATCCCGACCAAGGATGGCGGCGTCTACTGCAAGATCGGCGGCAAGACGGCCATCGAATTGCTCAAGGAGTGCGCCGCCGACGCGGCAGCAGTGATCGCCATCGGCTCCTGCGCCTCGTGGGGCGGCATGCCTTCGACGATTCCGTCGACGCCCGGGGCGACCTCCAGCCCCACCGGTTCGAGCGGCGTGGCCCAGGTGCTCGGCAAGCCGGTCGTCACCATCCCCGGCTGCCCGCCCAACCCGTACAACTTCCTGTCCACGGTCGTCCATTTCCTGACCTTCGGCAAGCTGCCGGAAGTCGATGACAAGGGCCGCCCGAAGTTTGCCTATTCCCGCCTGATCCACGAAAACTGCGAGCGCCGCGCCCACTTCGACGCCGGCCGCTTCGCCATGGAATTCGGCGACGACGGCCACCGCAAGGGCTACTGCCTGTACAAGCTGGGCTGCAAGGGGCCGGAAACCTACGCCAACTGCTCGGTCATCATGTTCGGCGATGCCGGCGCCGGCACCTGGCCGGTCGCCTGCGGTCACCCGTGCATCGGCTGCACCGAGCAGGGCGTCGGCTTCGCCAAGCCGATCCATACCGTCGCCAAGCTGAAGAATATCGAGCCGTCTGCCTTCCTGCCGCGCATCGTCGAGGAAAAGGGTGTCGGCGCGACGCTCGGCTCGGCGGCCGTGCTGGCCGCCGTGGCGGGTGCCGCCGCCGGTGCCGGGGCGATTGCCGCCAAGAATCTCGGCTTGTCGCACAAGGCCGAGCAGATGGAAGAAGCCAAGAAGTCCGGCGAAAAAGCGGAGGTCTGAGATGGCCACGAGACGCGATTTTCTACGCGGCTGCCTGGCTGGCGGTGCGGCGGCGGCTTCGGCCGTGCTGCCCGAGACAGCCTGTGCCCGCGACACGCTGCAGCGGCCGCCCGAAGCGCTCGGCCTGCTCTACGACGCGACGCTGTGTGTCGGCTGCCAGGCCTGCGTTGCGGCCTGCAAGCAGGCCAACGGCAACCCGGCCGAGCTGACGGCGCTGGACAAGCTGTGGGATGCACCGCTTGATACCAGCGGCACGACCTTCAACCTGATCAAGATGTACCGCAACGGCACGATGGAAACGAAGGACGCCGAGGAAAACGGCTTCGCCTTTATGAAGACCTCGTGCATGCACTGCGCCGACCCGTCCTGCGTGTCGGCCTGCCCGG
>CAZDRS010000626.1:0-1295 GCA_964507585.1 uncultured Dechloromonas sp. | reverse complement strand
GACCGAGCGAGGGTCTGAGTCAACCTCTGCACTTATTTCACCCACGCGTGGCAGTGGATGCATAAGTATCATGTTAGGTTTTGCGCAACTCATAACCTGGCTATCAATAACATACGGATTGTCTGTTGGTGATGTATTAGTCAATATTTGTTCAACAGTTGGCAATGAATATAACTGAGCTACTAGATCGGCAGATAATTTGCGATGTTCAAAGCTTCCTTTTTTAAGAGTATTTAACCTAGCAATCATTTATTCTATGGCAATTCGATAATATATGTCAATATTTTGTCGCTGATGATCAGTGCCAAAAGCAACTATTTTGTCTATTTTAGATAGTATAACGTCACCAATATCCGCACCTAACGGTGTAGATATTCGCTCCCGTTGCAGACGCACTACATATGCTACATCTGTTTGACTAAATGGCTCTTTTAAGTCATTAAACAATTTTACTTTTGCTCCCAATTTTTGTAATTTATTTATATTTGTTTTTGGCATCTGCAATTCATCTGGTGCAACAAAATTTAGCGTAATATCACCGGCTGTATCAATAGCAGCAAGCTCAGCTAGTGATTTGACAGTTCGACCATGTTTAAGGTCACCGATCATGGTGACTGTTTTTCCCTTGACTCCACCAAGCTTGCTGTAAATAGTGTACAGATCAAGAAGCGCTTGAGTAGGATGTTCACCAGCACCATCACCGGCGTTTATTACAGGTACTGGTGATATCTGAGCCGCTTCACTTAAAGCACCTGTTCTAGGGTGCCGTATAACCATCAAATCAGCGTACTGGGCATTGGCAATAATATCATCACTAAATGATTCACCCTTGGAAACAGAAGAAAAATGTGGATTTGTTTCTGGCAATGTCCCTGCACCCAATCGTTGGACGGCTGACATAAATGATTTGTAAGTTCGTGTCGACGGTTCTTTAAAATTTATATCTACCTGATGAAATGGCAACAAATCAATGCCTTTTTTCGGACTCGTGCGAATCAACCTCATCTTATCTGCTTGATCAAATAATATCTGTATAGATTTAATATCTAGCTGACTAGCTGATATAAACGATTTACCAGTAAAATCACCTTTTATTGGTTCAGCTTTATATATTTTTGACATTGATACCTCCAGTTTTAAAAAATGAGCCACTTATGTGACCCATTTATGATGAAAAATCCTTTTTGAGCCGTTTGCTCATACAATACCCCTAAATACTTTTACTTTATATATTTAATCACTATATGCAATGTGTTTACAACAATAATTATAGCAATTTCAAAACAAAAACTACA
>CAZDRS010000625.1:0-1299 GCA_964507585.1 uncultured Dechloromonas sp. | reverse complement strand
AACCCCACTTGTTCTCTCAAATGCAGGACCAACCGTGAAATTAGCAACAGCGGGAACAAATGGAACGCTCTCAATTACAGATAATGAGGGATCACCTAACACACTCTTGACACTTGTCGATAACGGTACGGTTGGAACTTTGACAGTAAACACTATAAATGCAACATCCGCACTTCAAGTTGGTGGAGTTGATATAAATACTGATGGAACGCTTTCAAATGTTGCCTACAAGAATCAAAATAATAACTCTACGGTTGGCCAAACAATTGGTGGTCTTTTGACTGTTTGATCCGGTGGTGCATCTATAACCGGTGGAATTGATAATACAACCGGTGGAATTACAAATACCGGAGCCATCAGTGGTGCAACAAGCATTACCGCATCAGGAACTATTCAGGGAGCAACCGTAAATGCAACTTCTGCATTCCAACTTAATGGTGTAAATATAAATACCACCGGAACGCTCACAAACGTTGCTTACAAAGGACAAAACAATAGCTTTACGGTAGGTCAAACAATAGGTGGGGCACTAACGGTTACAACAGGAGGAGCCTCTATTACGGGAGGGATCGACAATAATACAGGGGGAATTACAAATACCGGCGCAATTGCAGGCGCAACAACAATTGGTGCATCAGGGCTTGTTACACTTTCAAGCGCAACACCACTTACATTCTCTAACTCTAATCCTGTGATTACTTTGGGAGCAGGAAATGCGAATGGAACTCTTCTAATTAAAGATTCAGCCGGTTCACCAAACACATTGCTTTCTCTCGTTGATAATGGAACGGTTGGAACTCTCACAGTAAACACTATTAATGGAACTTCAGCCCTTCAGATTGGTGGAGCTGATATCAACGCGACTGGAACATTAACTAACGTTGCATATAAGGGACAGGATAATCTGTTTACGGTCGGACAAACAATTGGAGGTTTACTTACGGTGTCATCAGGTGGAGCAAATATTACTGGAGGAATAAACAACAACAACGGTGGCATTATAAATACAGGCTCTCTTACCGAAATAACATATGCTACAGCTTCAGTAAGTATTACAGCCCCAGTTATAAATGCAACAACAGCACTTCAATTCAATGGAACAGATGTTAACACTACCGGTACACTTAGCAATGTTGCTTACAAAGGGCAAAACAATAACTTTACAACCGGACAGACAATAAGTGGAACAATTACTACTTCCGGTGCTTCGACTGATCTTACAACTGCATCAAATGAGGACTTGACCCTTGTTGCAAACGGAACAGGTGTAATAGTCCTTAATGATACTGTTCAAATTCC
>CAZDRS010000624.1:0-1309 GCA_964507585.1 uncultured Dechloromonas sp. | reverse complement strand
GGCAGTTCACGACGGAGTCGAGCAACCGCCAGGCGGGGTACATCTACGTTTACGCTTACGCAGCATTCACCTCTACACCTGTATGGCCCGATCTGTTCTCGTCTGGAACTGAGGGAAGCGTCGGCGCAGCGACCGTGCATGACACGGAGCAGAGAGACGCGGGCATGGTCTTGCTGGCGTCCATCGAGGTGGACAACGGTGCGTCGGAGGTCTACACGTTTCCGCCCGTAAGCATTAAGGCTGCGTTTGATGAAGTGCCGCCGCAGTTTGCCATCTGGGTCACCAGCAATGGTGCGACGACCACTAACGATTGGTGCGTCGCCAGCGGTACGCAGCTCTATTCACAGCCGATCACCTACTGATGTCTTTGTCTCGCCCGGCGTATACGCTGCGTACTCCGCGAATACGGGCCAACAGCCCATATGCTCGCGGTCTGTGGCTTGCGCTCGCGGGTAATCACTACGACCTAGCTCGCCGAAAGTTCATAGAGCGGTACGGACTGTCGTTGACGCCGACGGTCGGCGGGGTGGGCGTCCGTGCGCCGAACGTGTACACGGACTACATGGTCGCAGGGACGCCGCCTGTCAGCGCAAATGCGTCCATGCTTGCTGTCTTCGTCCCCAACGCGACTGTGGGCAACGAGTCATTGTTGGATGCAGACGACGCGTCTGGCGTGCGGAATTTTCAGTTCAGAACGAGTGGCGCAACGCTTCAGCTGATTGGATTCAATACCGCAAAAAATAGCTTTACTGCTACGACAGGCACGTTGTTCTCCAAGGCGGGCGATTTGTGCGTGGCTATAGGTGTATTAAACGGCACCGAGGTAGTGGCTAAGGGGCGAAGCGGCACCACAGTGGTGTCCGCGACAGCGACGATGACGGGCGTCCCATCAGGCATCGGCGGGCGAGTTGTTGAGGTAATCGGAAGAGCGGCAGCAGATACCGCGCAAGCATCTAACCATACGCTTCTGCTCGCGGCTATGTGGCGGCGAGCGCTGTCGGACGACGAGCAACAACGGCTGCTAGACGACCCGTGGAGTGTTTTTCAAAGACGCGTAAAGCGGCGCGGGGCAATTGTTGCCGGCGTCACCCTCGACTGCACCGTCGGCAACGCCGTCGCCGCAGGATCCCAGGCCAACATCAGCGCCGGCACGACTATCAACGCCAGCGTTGGCAACGCGGCCGCGGCCGGCGCGCAGGCAAACATCAGCGCCGGCACCACGATCAACGCCGGCGTCGGCAATGCGGTTGCGGCGGGCGCGCAGGCCTCCATCACCAGCGGCACCACGCTGGACTGCACGGTGGGCAAT
>CAZDRS010000623.1:0-1312 GCA_964507585.1 uncultured Dechloromonas sp. | reverse complement strand
TAAAGCCCGGCCATGAAAAAAATCCGAATTATTCTTGCCGACGACCAGCTCCTGATTCGCGCCGGCGTACGTGCGCTACTGGACACCCTGCCAGAATACCAACTGGTTGCCGAGTGCGCCGACGGCCAGCAGGCCATCGCTTCGGTTCGCGAGTTTCGCCCGGACGTTCTGTTACTCGATATCGCAATGCCAGGCCCGACGGGCATCGAGGTAGCGCGCACCATTCGCCAATCCGATGCCAATACCCGCATCCTGGTACTGTCCAGCATCGACCGGAAGGAAATTGTCGATCAGGCCTTGAATGCCGGCGCAGACGGCTACCTGCTGAAGGATTTCGTACTCTCCGAACTGCTCGCTGCGCTGAAGTCCGTCCAGCTTGGCCAGCGCTATCTATCGCCGCGCATCCAGCAGATGGATATCCAGGCGAGCATGGATAACGGTACAAATAGCAAAAACCCGCTGACTGCCAGACAAATGGAAATCCTGCGCATGGTCGCATCGGGCAAGACCACCAAGGAAATCGCTCGTGATCTTTGCATTAGCCCGAAGACCGTGGAATTCCATCGTGGCCGCCTGATGGAACGCATTGGCACCCGTGACGTGACCGGCCTGACCCGCTTTGCGCTTCAGTACGGCGTACTGTGCTGACGCGATCAGCCAAGCAATAATCAAACGGGAAAACGATTAACGCTGCCGATTGGCAAGAAACTGCTTCATTTCTGCTGCCATGCCGCGCATGCAGTTGGCGAGCGAATCGGCCATCGTCTTCCATTCATCGGGATTGACAAGACCGTCACCCTGATCGAGATGCCTGCGAACCGCATCCTCGAAGCCGCGCGCCAGATCGACGCAGCGTTGGCCGGAAAACAATACGCAACTACTGCGGATGTCGTGCAACACATCCCGCAAAACCGGGTAGTCGCCGGACTCAAGCGAAACCAGCATGCGCTGCGTCAACAGCGGATAGTTCTCAAGGAAGATACCAACCAGGCGCATCGTTGTCGCTTCGTTTCTTCCGAGATTGACCATCAGGTAGTCAAGATTACAAAAGCCTCCCTCTTGCTGATGGCAACTTTCGTTCGACATAGGTGCTCCGCATATCTTGGTATTGTTTGGTCATAGCTTATGAGGAAGGCACTTCATCAGTGAACTGGGCGTTACCCTAGGTCTATCGCGGCAATCGCTTGCCTGAGCGTGAATTTGGCAGGCCGAGAAAAACAAAAAGCCCGAAAGCTGGGCTATTCGGGCTTGCTGGAATGACTGGCGGAGTGGACGGGACTCGAACCCGCGACCCCCGGCGTGACAGGCCGGT
>CAZDRS010000622.1:0-1322 GCA_964507585.1 uncultured Dechloromonas sp. | reverse complement strand
CCCGCATCGAAGCCGCCGTCCGCTCGGTCGTGGCGGCCTGGCCATGAGCGGCCCGCACCTGCTGAGCGGCGGGGCCCGGCGGCGGGCCGCGTACCGTACCGCCGTGCTAGCGGGGCGCGTCCCCGTGTGCCACGTGCACCACGACCGAGCCGACGGCGGTACGTCTGGGCACGACTATCGGAGCACGGCGACGGGCGCCCATGCCTCCGGCGCCGGCCGTCCCCGGAGCGCTTGCGGGCGCTGTAGCTGGCGAGCTTGGTATGTCGCCGTTTGTCACGCTTTGGGTTGGACCGTCGACGTGTCGCAGGGTCGGGAGCGGACGCCAGGGTCCGCTACCGCCGCCGATGCGCGGCGGGGCGCTCGGTGGCTGTCGGCGGCTCGGACTGACTGGGTACGGTATGAGCAGACATGGCGCGGCCGATGGCGCTCTACACGACCGTCGCGGGCGGCGCCGGTGACGCGACGGTGGGCCGGGTGCTACGGCGCCGCCCGCGACGTGCGCGCGGTCGCGGCTATCCGGCGGTATGCGTTGCGTGTGTCGCGCACGCCGGGCCGGGCCGGCTGGCTCGCGCTCGCGTGCGTCTGGTCGGACGTGGCTGCGACGCCGGGCGCCCCGGCCCGGCTCGTGCGGGCGGCTCGTGCGGCGGGCGCCGTGTCGGCGGCCCTGTCGGGACCATCCCCCGCGTGGTCGCGTGACGCCTACGCGGCGGGCGCGTGGGATGGTGCCGCGTCTGCCCGGGCGGCCGCTGCTAGTGCAGCGCGCGCCGAGCGCCGCGCCGACGACGCTCGCCTCTCGACCGGGGCGGCGCTCGCGCCGTCGGCGGGCATCGGGCTCGGGCTCGGCGCCGTCGTCGGGCTCGAGGTCATCGGGCTCGGTCCCGACCCGGCCGCGTGCGTGGCCTACGCGGACGCCTACGCCCGGGCCGACGGCCCGGCGCCGGTCTTCTTCGTGGTCGGGGCCCCGTGTGGGGCCCCGGTCCAAGTCTCGTCTTCTGGCGCCCGAACCACGGTGGTTCGCCGCGCCGGCAACCGCCCGGCCTAGGCCGGGCTCGCAAGTAAGGAGTCTCTACCATGTCGAACGTCAACAACAACAACAACACCGTCGCCACCAAGCCCGCCGCGACCACCATGGAGGCCGCGTTCGCGCGGGCCGACGCCAAGGCGAAGGCGAAGGCCGACGCCAAGGCGAAGGCGAAGGCCGACGCCAAGGCGAAGGCCGACGCCGACGCCAAGGCGAAGGCCGAGGCCGACGCCAAGGCGAAGGCCGAGGCCGACGCCAAGGCGAAGGCCGACGCCGACGCCAAGGCGAAGGCCGAGGCCGA
>CAZDRS010000621.1:0-1322 GCA_964507585.1 uncultured Dechloromonas sp. | reverse complement strand
CCTTCCATCTTCGGCATTTGCTCGACGGCGCCAACGGCCTCGAGGTCAGCCTTGATACGTTCCAACTGGCGCATCCCGAATTCCTGGTGCGCCATTTCGCGGCCCCGGAAGCGCAGGGTCACTTTGACCTTGTCGCCTTCTTCCAGGAAACGCGTCATGTTCCTGAGCTTGATCTGATAGTCATTCTCGTCGGTACCGGGGCGCAGCTTGACTTCCTTGACCTGCACCTGCTTCTGCTTCAGCTTCGCTTCGTGAGCGCGCTTCTGCTCCTGGTACTTGAACTTGCCGTAATCCATGATGCGGCAGACAGGCGGCTTTGCCGTCGGCGCGATCTCGACCAGGTCAACCCCGGCTTCCTCGGCCATCTGCAACGCAGCACGGATATTCACAATCCCTAGCTGCTCACCTTCAACACCCTGGAGACGAATCTCCGGCACCGTGATCTCATCGTTTAAACGATGGGCCTTGTTCTGAGCGATGGTAAAACCCCCGAATATCAATAATTAAGCCGTGCCACTACGCGCCGCGACTTCCCCTTGGAGTCGCTCGATCAGCGCCTCGACAGCCATCTGTCCGAGATCCTGACCACCGCGTGTACGCACGGCCACTAGTCCGTCCGCCTTTTCCTTATCGCCCACAACGAGCTGGTAAGGCAGCCGGTTCAAGCTATGTTCGCGAATTTTATAGGTAATTTTCTCGTTACGCAAATCCGCCTCGGCCCTGAAGCCTGCCTGATGCAGCTTTTGCGCAACATCAGCCGCATAATCGGCCTGCTTTTCGGAAATATTCAGCACCACCGCCTGCACCGGCGCCAACCACAACGGCAAGGCACCGGCGAAGTTCTCGATCAGGATGCCAATGAAGCGCTCAAGCGAGCCGAGGATGGCGCGATGCAGCATGACCGGCACCTTGCGCTCGTCGTTGCCGGCGACGTACTCGGCACCGAGACGACCCGGCATCGAGAAATCAACCTGAATGGTGCCGCACTGCCAGGTACGACCGATAGCATCCTTGATGTGGAATTCGATCTTCGGGCCGTAGAAGGCGCCCTCGCCCGGCAGTTCCGTCCACTCCAGGCCGGAAGCGCGCAAACCCTGGCGCAGCGCATCCTCAGCCTTGTCCCAGACTTCGTCGGAGCCGACACGGCTATCCGGACGCAGGGCCAGCTTGACGGCGACGTCGTGGAAGCCGAAATCGGCATAGACCTTCTTGACCAAGGCATTGAAAGCAGTCACTTCGGATTCGATCTGGTCTTCGGTACAGAAGATGTGGCCGTCGTCCTGGACGAAGCCGCGCACCCGCATCAGGCCGTGCAGCGCGCC
>CAZDRS010000620.1:0-1327 GCA_964507585.1 uncultured Dechloromonas sp. | reverse complement strand
CTCGCAGCCGCCGTAGTAGCGCTTGCCCGGGTAGCCTTCGGCGTACTTGTTGGTCAGCTGGGAGCCCTGGGCTTCCATGACGGCCTTGCTGACGTAGTTTTCGGACGCGATCAGTTCGATGTGGTCTTCCTGACGCTGGTTTTCGGCTTCAATCGCCTTCCAGAGTTCGGGGTCAACTTTTGCCAGGGTGTCTTTCGCGGAAAACATGGGGATAGCCTCAAGCCATTGAAGAAAAGGGGGAAGATTTTATCACGAAGGCAGTTCGTCAAGGGCGCCCGGCTCCAGATGGTCGGTTTCGCCCCAGGTATCGAGATGCCAGACGCCATCAAGCACGGAAATCCAGTTGATGCCGGCATTGGGAATCAGGAAATCGCGTGGCATTTCGAGCGGGTTGCCGCGCACGAAACGGTTGATGACGTCCAGCACACCGCCGTGCAGCACGACGACCACGTTCTGCCCCGGATGGGCGGCGGCAATCTGCTGCAGCTTGCCGGTGACCCGGCCGAACATCGCCTTCAGGCTTTCGCCGTTTTCGAAGGCGTAATCGGCATTGCGCCCCTCGAAGGCGCCATAGCCGTCCGGGTATTTCTCCCGGGCCTCGTCGTAGGTCAAGCCTTCGAACACGCCGTAGCGACGCTCGCGCATCTCGGGAGCGGGCGTCGGCACCAGGCCGATGGCGGCGCCGATGGCCTGCGCGGTCGTCCAGGCGCGTTTGAGGTCGCTGCTGTAAAGCGCGACAATGCCGGCCCGCTGCAGCCAGCGTCCGGCCGCTACCGCCTGGCGCTGTCCGGTTTCATTGAGACCGATGTCGATTTGCCCCTGGATGCGGCGCTCGGCATTCCATTCCGTTTCGCCGTGGCGCACCAGGCAAATGCGTGTGGGCTGATTTGTAGGGATTTCCACCATGTTTCGCCTAAGACCTTCGCTGTAAATTTGGCTCACTGGAATTTTTAATCAACTCCGGCCAAGCCTAGAAGCCGGGAATTCTATCAACCGAGGAGGACTTTTCCGTGACCCTTCTGCTCAAGCTCTCGCAGCTGATCGACTGGATCAGCGAACGGGTAGGCAAAGGCGCATTCTGGCTGGTCTTGATAATGACCATCATCAGTTCCGGCAACGCCGTTGTGCGCTTTATCTTTGACTACAGTTCGAATGGCCTGCTGGAAATCCAGTGGTATCTGTTCACCGCCATTTTCTTGCTCTGCTCGCCTTACACGCTGCAAAAAAATGAACATGTACGCATCGACGTGCTGTCCGGCAAGCTTTCGCCGCGTGGCCTGGCCGTCATCGACATCATCGGCTCGCTGTTCTTCTTGCTGCCGATGGT
>CAZDRS010000619.1:0-1338 GCA_964507585.1 uncultured Dechloromonas sp. | reverse complement strand
AGTTCGCGGTAACCCTTTTCGTAGGCCAGCGTGCCGCCCAGCGCGGTGCCCCAGGATACGCCCCAGGTGTCGCGCGATTCGCCCTCCGCCTTGCGTGGCAGGCCGGCATCATCCCAGGCACCGAAGGCGGCGGCCATGCCGAGCTGGGCGAAGCGATCCATCATCGAGGCGAGCGGCTTGCCGAGGACGGCATCCGGGTCGAAGCCCGGGCAACTGACGAAGGGAATGGACAGCGGCCGCGGCTGGTCGTCGGTCAGCAGGTAGCGGATGGCCGATTCGCCGGCGCTCAGGCGGGCAAAGAAATCGGCGAGATCACCGCCGTAGGGAGAAACCAGCCCGAGGCCGGTGATCGCAACCCGACGCTGGCTCATCGCTCAGTTCTTCTGGCTGGCGATCAGCCCATCCATCAGCGAGACCATTTCACCGACGGTCTGGGGTGTCTTCAGGTCGCTGGACAGCTTGATCTCGAAACGATCTTCGAACTCGAACATCAATTCAAGCATCATCAGCGAGTCGACGCCGAGGTCAGCCAGCGGCGCCTCCGGGACGACGGTGTCCGGCTCGACGCCAAGGCGGTCTTTGAGAAATTCGCGAATCAGGCCGATGGAATCCATAGGTTGGCGATTTTAGCTGAAAGGCCATGTTTTCCAAAGACTTGCCAGCTGTTCGCGGGCTACGGTGATGGCATTGTCGCAATTAACTGCCATACTGCCGCTTCCACGCTTATTGCCGCTTCCTGATGCCGCCTTTTCAACCGTTGCCCTGGTATCGCCAGATCGCCACCCGGATGGCGACCCGCTCGCCGCTCAAGGCAGTTGGCACGACGGTCTTCATGGTGTTGTTTTTCTGGGCTTATTTCGCGGTGTTGCGCAACCCGCTGTTTCCGGTCACGCCCATGCCGCTGACCTGGCTCGACCGGGCGATTCCGGTCGCCGGGCTGGCCTTTCCGTTTTACGCTTCGCTGTGGGTGTACGCCTCGCTACCGGTCGCTTTCATGCGGCACATCCCGTCCATGTTGCGCTTCGGAGCCTGGATGGCGGCGATGTGCCTGCTTTGCCTGGCGATTTTCTGGCTTTTTCCGACCGGCGTGCCGCCGAGCGGCATCGATTGGCGGCTTTACCCGGAAATGGCGGTGATCAAGGATGTCGATACGGGCGGCAACGCCTGTCCGTCGCTGCATGTCGCCTCGGCGGTGTTTGCCGCTGTCTGGCTGGGGCGGATATTCCGGATGGTCGATGCCCCGGTTGCCCTGGTCTGGCTGAGCTGGCTGCATTGCCTGGCCATTTTGTGGTCCACCGTTGCCACCCGCCAGCATGTGGTGCTCGATGTGCTGGCCGG
>CAZDRS010000618.1:0-1339 GCA_964507585.1 uncultured Dechloromonas sp. | reverse complement strand
CCGGCCATGTTGCGGCCATGGGTGGAGGTATGGGAACGATATTGCGGCATGACTCTCTCTCCGTCTGAAACTGGACGCCACGGTGTTGTCACGGGGCGCGAACTATAATCGGGCAATTCTAGCCCACTCTGCGCCTGCAATGCTTCTACACCCGCAGTTCGACCCTGTCGCCTTTTCTGTCGGCCCGCTTTCCGTGCGCTGGTACGGTTTGATGTATTTGGTCGCGTTTGTTCAATTTATTTTGCTCGGGCGCTACCGGATCAAGAACCAGCCGGGTTTGCTGACCGTCGAGCAACTCGACGACCTGCTGTTCTACGGAATGCTCGGCGTGATTCTCGGCGGCCGGCTGGGGCAGGTGCTGTTCTACGAACCGGGCTACTACCTGGCCAATCCGCTGGAGATTCTCGCCGTCTGGAAGGGCGGCATGAGCTTTCACGGCGGCTTCCTCGGCGTACTGGTCGCCATGGGGCTGTGGACGCGCAAGCATGGCAAGCACTGGTTCGACGTGATGGATTTTGTCGCGCCGCTGGTACCGCTCGGCCTGGCCGCCGGACGGATCGGCAATTTCATCAATGGCGAGTTGTGGGGCCGGGTAGCCGACCCCAGCCTGCCGTGGGCGATGATCTTCCCGCAATCGGGCGACATGCAGCCGCGCCATCCGTCGCAGCTCTACCATGTCGGGCTCGAAGGACTGGCGCTGTTCGGCATCCTGTGGCTGTACAGCCGGCAGCAACGGCCGCGGGCGGCCGTATCCGGCGTATTCCTGATCGGCTACGGGGCCTTCCGTTTCATCACCGAGTTTTTCCGCGAGCCGGATCATGGCATTTTCGGGCAGTCGTACACGATCAGCATGGGACAATGGCTGTCGCTGCCGATGATCGTCGTCGGCATCGTCATGGTCGTCTTGGCCTACCGGAAGAAGCCTCTATAATTATGGATTACGTTCTTCAACCCAAGACAGGAATCCCGTTATGACACGTCCGTTCAAGGTTCTCGGCATTCAGCAAATCGCCATCGGCGGCCCCTCCAAGGAAAAGTTGCGCACCTTGTGGGTCGAGAAATTCGGCCTGGAAATCACCAGCACCTTCGTTTCCGAGCGCGAGAACGTCGACGAGGACATCTGCGCCATGGGCACCGGCCCGTTCAAGGTCGAGGTCGACCTGATGCAGCCGCTCGATCCGGAAAAAAAGCCGGCCGTGCATGCCACGCCGCTCAACCACGTCGGCCTGTGGATTGACGATCTGCCCAAGGCCGTCGAATGGCTGTCGGCCAACGGCGTGCGCTTCGCACCGGGCGGCATCCGCAAGGGTGCGGCCGGTTTCGACATCACCTTCCTGCA
>CAZDRS010000617.1:0-1345 GCA_964507585.1 uncultured Dechloromonas sp. | reverse complement strand
AGAGGTGCGCATTATATAGATAACAAACCAACCGTCAACACCCTTACCAAAAAAACTTTAGTGCCGGCTTTTTTACTCAATCGATCTCTGCGTAGACCACTTCGAGAATATCGATTTCCCGAACACCAACCGGGCTCTGAAAACGAATTGAATCACCTTCCCTGTTCTTGATGAGTGCGCGAGCCAGAGGAGATATCCAACTTATACGGCCACGCGTCACATCAGCCTCGTCAACGCCCACGATGGTGTAGGTATTTTCCTGGCCATCAGCATCAACGATGGTGACACGCGCGCCGAAGAAGACTTGGTCATTGTCGCCCTGACGCAAGGGATCGACTATTTCAGCGTTATCGAGACGCTTGCTCAGGAAACGAATGCGGCGGTCGATTTCCCGGAGCCGCCTCTTGCCATATATATAGTCACCATTTTCGGAGCGGTCGCCATTCGATGCAGCCCAAGCCACGATTTCTACTATATGGGGCCGCTCTCGTTTGACAAGGTGCTCCAACTCTTCCCGCATTCGGGCATGACCGGCCGGCGTAATGTAGTTACGCGTTCCGGCCGGTAGTTTCAGCGATGGCTCAAGTTCTTCATCTTCGTCGCCATCGTTCTCCCGCACAAACGCTTTATTCATCAATACCCGATGCTGTAGTGCTCAACGTCGACGCGGATCAGTTCGCGTCCGAGCAGAGCGGCGGTGTTTTTGGCGAACTGATCGGCCCACGTGCGCTGATCGCGGAAACGATTTTCGCCGGCGTATTTGGCAACGCTGAGGATGCGATCCACCGCCAGGATTTTTCCGGTCGGGGTTGCGACATCGCATTCAAGAACCGTGAATTCGTGATCGAACCACTGGCGGGCCTCGTCTGCAGGCTGACCACCGGCAAATTTGAATTCAAATTCTTTTTCTTTGCCGAACGAGACTATTACATGATGCTGCATTTCTCTCTCCTCCTTCGTTTTGTTCGAGTTATTCTAGCAAAACAATGGAAGCGTTCTGGAGCACAACATGTCCATTCATCCGCTGAACGAGCATCAAATTGCCGATCTGCGCACTCAGCTGTTTGAACTCCAGGTTGAGCATCGCGATCTCGATCTGGTAATCACACACCTGATCGAGAATCCGCCACCGGACGAATTGCTGGTTCGACGGCTCAAGAAGCGCAAATTATTATTGAAGGATCGCATCCTGCAGTTGGAGCAGATGCTGGTGCCGGATATTCCGGCCTGATTTCATTTTGAAATCACCGTGCCGGGAGGGCCGGCACGGTTGGAAGACTGAACGCTAGGTGTGATGTTTCAATAGGTTGTTCACCCGGCAGGTTCTGGGAAACTGGAGTTCTCG
>CAZDRS010000616.1:0-1348 GCA_964507585.1 uncultured Dechloromonas sp. | reverse complement strand
GAAGGCGGTCGTACCGTCGGCGCCGGCGTCGTCGCCAAGATCATCGAGTAATCGATAGTCGTAAAAGTTGCAAAGGCGCTCCGGGAAACCGGGGCGCTTTAGTGTCTCTGCAGCAGGGGTGTAGCTCAATTGGTAGAGCGCCGGTTTCCAAAACCGAAGGTCGGGGGTTCGATTCCCTCCGCCCCTGCCACTCTCTTTAAAGATCGCGAACGTCATGGCTGACAAGATCAAGTTTGCGCTGGCGCTGGTTATTCTGGCTGCTGGCGTGGCTGGCTTCTACCTGCTCTCCGAGCAGGCAATGATTTTGCGCGTCCTGGCGGTTCTCGTTGGGTTGGCGCTGGCAATTGCTGTTGCATGGAAAACCGAGCCCGGTCAGCGCTTCTTTGTCTTTGGCAATGAAGCGGTTGTCGAGGCGAAAAAGGTTGTCTGGCCGACCCGCAAGGAAACGCTGCAGACGACGGGCGCTGTGTTCGCCTTTGTCGTGGTAATGGCGGTCTTTCTGTATCTGACTGACAAGAGCCTCGAAGTAATCCTGTACGACTGGGTGCTGGGCTGGAAGAAATCATGAGCAAACGCTGGTACGTCGTACATGCCTACTCCGGCTTCGAAAAGAGTGTGATGCGCGCCATTCAGGAGCGCATTACCCGTTTGGGCATGCAGGAAAAATTTGGCCGGATTCTCGTTCCGGTTGAAGAAGTGGTTGAAATGAAGGGTGGCCAGAAAGCCATTTCCGAGCGCAAGTTCTTCCCGGGCTATGTGTTGTGCGAAATGGAGATGGATGACGATTCCTGGCATCTGGTCAAGAACACCCCGAAGGTTACGGGCTTCGTCGGCGGTACCGCTACCAAGCCGACTCCGATTTCCCAGAAGGAAGTCGACAAGATCATGCAGCAGATGCAGGAGGGGGTCGAGAAGCCCCGTCCCAAGGTGCTGTTCGAAGTGGGCGAAGTTGTTCGCGTCAAGGAAGGCCCGTTTACCGACTTCCATGGCTCGGTCGAGGACGTCAATTACGAAAAGAATCGCCTTCGCGTGTCGGTGACCATCTTTGGTCGCGCTACGCCGGTCGAACTGGAATTCGGTCAGGTCGAGAAGTCCTGATCCAGGTTGTAGGGTCTGCCGGAAACCCTGATTTCGGCAAGAGGAGCGTTAGTAGTCGGCTGCACTGCGATCAAAGCGCGCTACCACTCATAACTTAGGAGCAATACATGGCCAAGAAAATCGTCGGCTATATCAAGCTGCAAGTGCCGGCCGGCAAGGCGAATCCGTCGCCCCCGATCGGCCCCGCGCTGGGTCAGCGCGGTCTGAACATCATGGAATTCTGCAAGGCGTTCAACGCCCAGACCCAAGG
>CAZDRS010000615.1:0-1349 GCA_964507585.1 uncultured Dechloromonas sp. | reverse complement strand
GCCGCGGTTGGTGTACTTCTTGGCGATCGAGATGACCAGGCGCAGGTTGGCCTCGGTCATTTCGCGCTTGGCGCGACGGGCCTTGGCTTCGCCGGTGGACATCTGCTTGTTGATGTCCTTCAGTTCCTTCAGCGAGATCCCGATGCGATCCTGCAGGGCGAGCAGTTTTTTCTGTTCTTCCTTGATGTCCGGGGCGTTGCGGGTCAGGATGGCGACGTAGGTCTTGGGGGCGGCAGCCACTTCGGCGTCGGCCCAGTCGAGGTTGATTTCGTTGCCCGGGAAGGACTGGATGAAGTGCGGGCGCGGCATCTTGACGCGATCGACGCAGATGTTCTGGATCTTGCGTTCGCAGGCGCGAACCTGCTCGACCATGTCGCGCACGCTGTCGCACAGGCGCTCGATGGCCCGCGAGGTGAAGCGGATGTTCATCAACTCTTCGGAGAGTTGGCTCTGCAGCTTGAGGTAGGTCTTGTCCTGCGAGCCCTTGCTGGTCAGGGCTTTCTGCATCTTGGTGTGGATGCCCTTGATGGTCTTGAAGCGTTCCAGGGCGTCGGCCTTGAGCTGGAGCAGCGAGGCGGATGCGGCGCCGCCGCCACCACCTTCGCCGTCTTCATCTTCGTCTTCCTCGGCATCGGTGTCGGCGTCCTCGGCCATTTCGGCGGCCGGCTCTTCCTCGACCGCGTTGGGGTCGATCAGGCCATCGACCAGCTCGTCGATGCGCATTTCGTCGGTTTCCACCTTGGCCGCCATGTCGAGCATGTCGGAAATGGTGGTCGGGCAGGCCGAGATGGCCTGGATCATGTGCTTGAGGCCTTCCTCGATGCGCTTGGCGATCTCGATTTCGCCTTCGCGGGTGAGGAGTTCGACCGAGCCCATTTCACGCATGTACATGCGCACCGGGTCGGTGGTGCGGCCGAATTCGGAATCGACGGTGGACAGCGCCTGCTCGGCCTGCGCTTCGACTTCTTCGTCGTCGGTGGCGGCAGCGGCGGTGTCGGACATCAGCAGGTCTTCGGCAGCCGGGGCTTCGTCGAAGACCTGGATGCTCATTTCGCTGAAGGTCGAGATGATGGCTTCGATGGACTCGGCATCGACGACATCGTCCGGCAGGTGGTCGTTGATCTCGGCGTAGGTCAGGTAGCCGCGTTCCTTGCCCAGCTTGATGAGGGCCTTGAGGCGCATCTTGCGCGCTTCGGCATCGAGCGGTTCCGGGGTTTCAGCCATCTGGCCCTGGAGCAGCGCCTTCTCGGCGGCCTTCTCCTTGGCCTTGCTGGCGCGAGCCTTCGGGGCTTCCTTAGCGGTGTCTTTTGCCTTAGCCATGAACACGATCCATAGAATTCGAGAAAACC
>CAZDRS010000614.1:0-1350 GCA_964507585.1 uncultured Dechloromonas sp. | reverse complement strand
CAAGTTCTGCACCTGGACCGCCAGACGGTCTGCCTCCTCCGCGCGGGCGAGCAGCGCCCGCCGCTCAGCCTTGAGGTTCTGCACCTGCACGGCCAGGCGGTCCGCCTCGACGCTGTGCGCCAGCAGCAGATCGCGCTCGGCCTGCAAGTTCTGCACCTGGACCGCCAGACGGTCTGCCTCCTCCGCGCGGGCGAGCAGCGCCCGCCGCTCAGCCTTGAGGTTCTGCACCTGCACGGCCAGGCGGTCCGCCTCGACGCTGTGCGCCAGCAGCAGATCGCGCTCGGCCTGCAAGTTCTGCACCTGGACCGCCAGACGGTCTGCCTCCTCCGCGCGGGCGAGCAGCACCCGCCGCTCAGCCTCGGCATTCTGCAGGGCGACGGTTTGCCGATCCAGCAGGCGGCGTGACTCGTCGAGTTCGCGCCCGAGCAAGGCCTGCTGACGCGCCGCGAGCTGCTCGATGGCGGACAGGAGCCGGCCCCAGTCGCCGGCAAGGTCCGGCACATCCTTCGTGCCGGCGAGGAAGGTGTCGTCCAGCCAGGTGGGCGACACGGCTTGTACGTAAAGCGCGGGCGCACCGCGCCCGATGCGCTGGTAAGCCACCTGCCCGGGCGCCGGCTCCAGCCAGCTCACCACCGGACCCGCACCCAGGCGGACTGCGGCCAGCGCGTCGCTTCGCGCCGCACGCAGCAAGACGCCGTACAGGCCGGGCACACAGTCGCGCGGCAGCTGGATGGTGGCCTTGCCCTGGCCCTGGGCCAGCACGACGCCGGTGTGCAGCACACCCAAGCCATCTTCCACACTGGCGCTGACCGGCCCGTCGACGCCGGGGCTGCGCTCCACGGTCAGTTCATGCGCGGCCTCGTAGGCCGGGAACTGGAGGATCAGCCCACCATCAGCGGCCTTGACGCAGCGGGCCACCTGCGGATAGCTGACCAGCTGGTCGCGCAGGGGCTGGCGGGCAGGCTCTGCCAGTGTGGCCGGGCGCTCCGAGCGCGCCGGCGCTGCCAGCGTGGGCGCGGTAAAACGGGAAGTCTTGCCGTAGACGACCAGGATTTCACTGTGGCTGCGCCAGACGCGCCGCTCCTTCAATGACCCATAGACCAGCTGCCCCAGCGCGGCGGCGGTCAGGGCCGGCAGGGGCCTGGGTTGGGGTGGCTCCGTCCCGGCGGCACCGCAATGGGGGCAAACCGCCATGCTCCAGCCCGACCACTCCCCCAGCACCTTGCGCCGCAGCTGGGTTTCGAGCGGAAGGACCTCGGGCCATGACTCGCCCGAGATGACGGTGGCCTGCACATGCCAGCCCGCCGGAGCCCGGCGGTGCAGGCTTTGGAGGTCGTAGCTGCGCTGATG
>CAZDRS010000613.1:0-1353 GCA_964507585.1 uncultured Dechloromonas sp. | reverse complement strand
AGCCGCTGGCGGCGCATTACGCGCACCTGACGGTGCATGGTATGCTGCATTTGCAAGGCTGGGATCACGAGAACGACGAAGAGGCCCAGGAAATGGAAGACGAAGAAAGGGAGATTCTGGCCGCCCTGGGTTATCCCGACCCATACGCTGCCTAAACACTATGGATTCAGACGGTAAACCGAGTTTCATCGAACGACTGACCTCCCTGCTGCTGCGTGAACCGGAAGACCGCGAGCAGTTGCTAGAAATCCTGCACGGCGCCTACGAGCGCAACCTGATGGACGCCGACGCGCTGACCATCATCGAAGGCGCCCTGGCCGCCTCCGATACCCGCGTCACCGACGTGATGATCCCGCGGGCGCAAATGGACGTCATCGACGTCGATGACCCGATGAACGAGATTGTCGCCACCGTCATCGACGCAGCCCATTCCCGCTTCCCGGTGGTCGACGGCGACCGCGACAACGTGCTGGGCATCCTCCTCGCCAAGGATCTGCTGCGCATCCACACCGAAGAAAACTTCGACCTGCGCGACTGGCTGCGCCCCGCCGTTTTCATCCCCGAATCGAAGCGCCTCAACGTGCTGCTGCGCGAGTTCCGCGTTTCGCGCAACCACATGGCCATCGTCGTCAACGAGTATGGCGGCGTCGCCGGGCTGGTCACCATCGAGGATGTACTGGAGCAGATCGTTGGCGACATCGAGGACGAATACGACTTCGACGAAGCGCACGACAACATCCGGCTGGACGCCTCCGGCCGCTACCGGGTCAAGGCACGCACCGAGATCGAGGACTTCAACGAAGCTTTCAAGACGGCGTTTTCCGACGAGGAATTCGATACCGTCGGCGGGCTGATCCTGCGCCACCTCGGCCGCGTGCCGAAGCGCAACGAAGTTGTCGACATCGATGGCATGCGCTTCCAGGTGCTGCGTGCCGACAGCCGTCGCCTGTACACCCTGCTCGTCGATCCACCCAAGCCGAAATCGGACGATGCCGGCGCCTGAAACTGCGCCGGACGCCCCTTCGTCATTCCCGCGAAAGCGGGAATCCAGTAGCGAACCAGGAGCATCTCTGGATTCCCGCCTGCGCGGGAATGACCGGCTGGTTCGCTACGGCTTAGCCGCGCTGACAGGCGCCGCGGGCATCCTGTGCTTCGCCCCGCTCGAACTGTTCTGGCTCGCCCCCGCCGTCTGGGCCGTTTTTTTTGCGCTGCTGCGCCGTGCCGAATCGCCCCGTCAAGGCTTGCTGACCGGCCTCGCCTTCGGCCTCGGTTTCTTCCTGTGCGGCGTGTCCTGGGTCTATGTCAGCCTGTCCGTCTTCGGCGGCATGCCGTGGTGGCTGGCCGGCCCGGCCG
>CAZDRS010000612.1:0-1356 GCA_964507585.1 uncultured Dechloromonas sp. | reverse complement strand
AGCAGGTTGGCGATCATCACCACGTCGATCAGGCCGAGGACGATCAGCATGACGTCGGTTTCGGTCATGTGGTGCGGGCCGAAGGCACCGGCGACCAGATGGCTCAGTTCCACCATGAACAGCCAGCAGTAGACGACTTGGGCGACGATCAGGCCAAGGTAGAGCGGCGCCTGTATCCAGCGGCTGGCGAAGATGAACGATTCGAGATATTTGACGGGCGAACTCATCGTCGAGAGGGGTTTTTGTGGGGAGGGGCAGTTTACCACGGGGTATGGTTTCGCTGGGTGTACCGGGCAGTTGTCATCAATTGTTGCTTAATTGCTGCGCCGCAGCGTGATTTCGTAAGTCCTTTGTAAGATTATCCGGGTCTAATGCCGCCTCAACGCTGGCGAGGGGAATCAGGGGTTCTCCAGCTTGCGCGGCTTTAAACGTCCCGGGGCAAACCCGAGATCCGATCGGTTGTTTCAACATAATTGCGAAGTACCGCAGAGGAGAAAAATATGTCGAATGAGTCCGTGCAGCTTATCTATCCGTCTGACGAAGTCGTCAAGAATGCGGCGGTTTCGGGGATGGACGCCTACAAGGCGCTGTGCGCGGAAGCAGAAGCCGACTACGAAGGTTTCTGGGCCAAGCGTGCCCGCGAATTCATCACCTGGAAGACCCCATTCACCCAGGTTCTCGATGAGTCCAATGCTCCGTTCTTCAAGTGGTTTGCCGACGGCAAGCTGAATGTTTCGTACAACTGTCTGGATCGTAACGTCGAAGCCGGCCTGGGCGACAAGGTCGCCATCATTTTCGAGGCCGACGACGGCCAGGTCACCAAGGTCACCTACAAGGAACTGCTGGCCAAGGTTTGCAAGATGGCCAACCTGCTGCGTTCCAAGGGCGTCAAGAAGGGTGACCGCGTCGTCATCTACCTGCCGATGACCATCGAAGGCATCGTTGCCATGCAGGCTTGCGCCCGTATCGGCGCCCCGCACTCCATCGTTTTCGGCGGTTTCTCCGCCCAGTCGCTGCGTGATCGTATCAACGACGCCGGCGCTGTCATGCTGATTACCTCCGACGGCCAGTTCCGCGGCGGCAAGGCCATCCCGCTCAAGCCGATCGCCGATGAAGCCTTCGCCATGGGCGGCTGCGAATCCGTCAAGAACGTCATCGTCTTCAAGCGCACCGGCGGCGACTGCACCATGGTTGCCGGCCGCGACGAATGGCTGCACGACGGCCTGGCCAACCAGCCGGAAACCTGCGAACCGGAATGGGTCGAAGCCGAACACCCGCTGTTCCTGCTTTACACCTCGGGTTCCACCGGCAAGCCGAAGGGTGTCCAGCACTCCACCGGCGGCTACCTGCTGCACG
>CAZDRS010000611.1:0-1363 GCA_964507585.1 uncultured Dechloromonas sp. | reverse complement strand
AATCCTTCGGGAACGGATAGAGCTGTTCCAGGCGAACGATGGCGATGTCCTTGATGCCCTTCTCGCGACGGGCATTGACTAGGTCGTAGTAGACCTTGCCGGAACACAGGATGACGCGCTTGACCTTCTTCGGATCCAGATCGTCGACTTCGCCGATGACGCGCTTGAATTCGCCGTTGGCCAGTTCTTCCAGGGAGGAGCTGGCGTCCTTGTGGCGCAATAGCGACTTCGGCGACATGACGATCAGCGGCTTGCGCTGCATGCGGACGGCCTGGCGGCGCAGCATGTGGAAGACCTGGGCAGCCGTGGTCGGCATGCAGACTTCCATGTTCATCTCGGCACACAGTTGCATGAAGCGCTCCGGGCGGGCGGAAGAGTGTTCCGGGCCCTGGCCTTCGTAGCCGTGCGGCAACAGCATGACCAGACCGCAGGCGCGGCCCCACTTGGCTTCGCCGGAAGCGATGAACTGGTCGATGACGACCTGGGCGCCGTTGGCGAAGTCACCGAACTGGCCTTCCCAGATGACCAGTTCGTACGGGTTGGCCGAGGCGTAGCCGTAGTCGAAGGCGAGCACGGCTTCTTCGGACAGTACCGAGTCGTAGCACTGGAAGCCGGCCTGCTTTTCCTGCAGGTTCTTCAGCGGGTGGTAGGTACCAACGTCCCAGCTGGTGCGGTTCTGGTCGTGGAAGGCGGCATGGCGGTGGAAGAAGGTACCGCGGCCGACGTCTTCACCGGAGATACGCACGCCATAGCCGGAAACCAGCAGCGAGGCGTAGGCCAGGTTCTCGGCCATGCCCCAGTCGACCGGCAGCTTGCCCTCGCCCATGGCAGCACGATCTTCGACGATCTTCTTGACGCGCGAGTGCAGCGTGAAGCCTTCGGGAATCGTGGTCAGCCCCTTGGCCAGGCGCTTCAATTCCTTCATCGGCACCGTGGTGTCGCAGGTCTCGATGTACTGCTTGGTCAGGTACGGCGTCCAGTCGATGGTGTTCGGGTGCTTGTAGCCGGCGAGCACCGGGTTGTACAGCAGTTCGCCCTTGTCGAGGTGAGCGCGGTACTCGGTGATCATCTGATCCGGGCCATCGGCCGGCAGCACGCCTTCGGCGATCAGTTTGTCACCGTAGAGCTTGCGGGTACCCGGGTGCTTGGCGATGATCTTGTACATCAGCGGCTGGGTGACCATCGGCTCGTCTTGCTCGTTGTGGCCGAGCTTGCGATAGCAGATGATGTCGATGACGACATCCTTCTGGAATTGCTGACGGTATTCGACGGCGAGTTGGGTGACCAGGGCTACGGCTTCCGGATCGTCGCCGTTGACGTGGAAGATCGGCGCATCGACCATCTTGAAGATGTCGGTGCAGTA
>CAZDRS010000610.1:0-1366 GCA_964507585.1 uncultured Dechloromonas sp. | reverse complement strand
ACTCTGGTGCGATGCCCTGGGCCGGGTCAAGATCCGCTTCCACTGGCAACAAGCCGAAACGCCGGATGACCGGGATAGCTGCTGGGTGCGCGTCATCAACCGCCAAGCCGGTGCTGGCATGGGCTGGCAATGGCTACCTCGCATCGGACAGGAGGTTTTGATCGACTTCCTGGGGGGCGACATCGACCGTCCTGTTCTCCTCGGTGCTCTTTACAACGGCCAAGGGGAGGGGGGCGTCACCGCTACTCCGGGCGGCCAGGGCCAGCCGGAAGACGGCACCCCGCTCTTCGATCCGGCCACCGACCACCGTCCCAGCGGCCAGGGCAACACCACCGGCGGCAACAGTCCTGCCTGGCACGGCGGTGCTGCCGACAATCACCGCCACCCTGGCGCGCTGACCGGCTTCAAAAGCAAGGAATTTGGCGGCGCCGGCCACACCCAACTCGCCTTGGACGACACCGAACAACAACAACGCATCCAACTCGCCACCACCCAACACAGCAGCCAACTCAACCTCGGCCACCTCATCCACCAAGCCGACAACTACCGCGGCTCCTTCCGCGGCACCGGCATCGAACTTCGTACCGATGCCTGGGGCGCTCTGCGTGCCGGCCAAGGCATGGTCATCACAACCTGGGCTGGCATACCAGAGCAACCTGCCGGTGACATGGCCCCCGCCATTGCCCTGCTCAAACAAGCCGACAGTCTCGCCCAAACCCTCAACCAGGCTGCCGCCACCCACCAGACCGTTCAACTCGCCAGCAGCATTGGCACGCAAGGCAAGCAGCAAAGCAAAATCGATGACCAAGCTGCCCCGCTCAAAGCCCTGCACACCATTGCCAGCGGCATGGTCGACGCCAAAGACCAAGGCACCGCTCAAAGCGACGCCCAACAAAAGAACACACAGAACGCCGACAAACTCCCACACCTCACCGATCCTGCCATCCTCCAGGCTGGTAAAGCCGGTATCGGCAGTATCGCCGGACAGAACCTTCTGTATGCCAACGGCGAAACCCTCACCCTCGAAAGCGGGGAAGACACCAACCTCGCCACTGGCGGCAAAGCCCGCCTCCACACCGGCCAGGCCATCGGCCTCTTGGCCGGGGCAATCCAGGCCGGGGAGGGCAATACCGGGATCAAGCTGATCGCCGCCAAGGACGACATCGACCTGCAGGCGCAAAGCGACGAAATGAAGTTCCTGGCCAAGAAAGACGTCAAGCTCGTTTCCGCTACCCAGTACATCGATTTCGCCGCCGCCAAGAAAATCCACCTCGCTGTAGCCGGAGGTGCCAGCATCACCATCGATGGCGGCATCACCGTGCAATGCCCGGGAACGATTACGGTGCATGCGAGCAAGAAGAGTTTT
>CAZDRS010000609.1:0-1372 GCA_964507585.1 uncultured Dechloromonas sp. | reverse complement strand
TGTCAGGATGTTCAATCGAATGCTGGTCACTCAGCCGTCGAAAAAGAATATCAAGGCGTTTCTGGGGAAAATCCGCAGCCTGTTGCGGGAAAGAAAGGCTGCCAGACAGATCGAGGTGATCGAAAAGCTGACCCCGGTAATCAGGGGGTGGGCCAACTATCATCGAAGTCAGATGGCATCCCGGACGTTTGCAAAGTGCGACCATCAAATCTGGCAAGCATTGTGGCGCTGGGCGTGCCGTCGTCACCCGAACAAGGGGAAGCGGTGGATCAAACAGCGTTACTTCAAATGCCTCAAGGGGCGTGACTGGCTTTTTGCGGATCAGGATAAGTTACTACCGGTCTTGGCGGGATACCTGAAAAGGCCCCACATCAAGATCATGGGGGAAGCGAATCCATACGATCCAACGTACGACAGCTATTTTTCCAAACGGCTTGCAAAGCGGATGGACAAGACGCTGGAAGGACGACGCAAACTTCGCTGGTTGTGGTGGTGGCAGGAAGGTGAATGCCCCGTCTGCAATCAAAAGATCACGAGAGAAACTGGGTGGCATCTTCACCACATAATCAAACGATCTCAGCGAGGTTCGGACAAGCTGACCAATCTGGTTCTGTTACATCCGAATTGCCACATGCAACACCACGTCTTGGAGAAAACCGGAGTTGCTGCCGGTACCTCAATGTTCAAGTAGGGGTGCTTATGGGTTGCTTGAGCCGTATGCGGGGAAACTTGCACGTACGGTTCTTAGGGGAGGGGGTGGCCGTGAGGCCACCTCCTTACCCGCCTGATGCCGAGGGTTCGATTCCCTTCGCCCGCTCCACAGAATTTCGGAAATCTCCTGTGTTTCCAAACAGATAAGCCAACCCAAGCGGTTGGCTTTTTTGTCTTCTGGCCGAGGCTATAAATTTTCGTTACTGTGGCGATGATGGAAATGCGCGAAGCGACTGAAGGAGGCTGCATGTCGACGTCAATGGATGAACCTCGGGTGCCACAGAGTTATTGCTGGATACCGACGGTGGATCTTGTGCCCGGGGAAGTGGTTGCCCGGCCGGTTTATGGTCGATCGGGGCAGCAACTCTCCATCCATCTGGCGGAGGGCAGCCCGATTTCAGCCAGTACCATCGGGCAACTGATCAACAAGGGTGTCGAGTGTGTTGCCGTCGTGCGGGCTATCCCGGAGGGCGATGAGGCTTACGCCGCGAGTGTTGCGCGCTACGAGGCGCGCTTGCACGAAATTTTTGGTTCAGACCCCGATGAAAATTGCGCGCCCTTGCTCGCTGCGCTGCTTGAGGAAGGGCCTGGCACATGCTGAACGATGCCAATCTTGCCGTCGAGGTGGCCAAGCTGGCCAAGGGCTTGCCGCCTTTTCCCC